>JAUYBY010000064.1 GCA_030692925.1 Candidatus Zixiibacteriota bacterium
AAAGCGAAAACCAAAAATGAGGTCAAAAGTTAATCTTCTAAGATAAACTGAAAAGACTAAATAGATGTTTAAACTTAATTTCATAATCTTATTCTTGTTTACATTTCTGATTTCTGGAATCGCTTATTCAGAGCAAGGCAAAGTTAGGATAATCCTGGAGAATGGTTATTATTATACGCAATTAGAAAATGGTTCGAAATTCGCAATAGTTAAGCAAAATGTCAAGGCAGATAATAAATGGGCTCTTTCTCCGGATGAGCAATATGTAGCTTATACGATTAGCAACCATTTAGGCTCAAAGAATGAAGGACAAGACGTTTTCTGTTGCAAGCTGGATGGTGATGAAAAGATTTTTTTGCACAGGTTTGAGTTCGGTATAGACACCTTGCTTTGGGATTCTATGGGAGGTAGGGATTTTATATTTGTGACCTCAAGGGATTGTGACTCAGTTGGAACTGGAGTGATTGATCTTAAGTCTAAGGAGATAATTCTCACTTTTCCCGGCAATGTTCTAAAGAAGGTCGACGACCTCGGCTGTTACCACATCTACTGCAACAACACCCTGGTTCAGCAGGGAAGACAAGAAATATGCTTACAGGACCTAACGACCATCAGCGAACCTGTAGGCCCTAAGATGAGTCCCTTTACCAGGTGGGCGGCTGACGACATCTATGTTACTCCTCAAGGTGAGTCAGTCTTGAAGTTAGGTGATTTGCCTAAGCTAGCTGAAAACCTAAATAAACAGTTTGCAGATTTTTCCAAGAATACCTACTTTTATGTTTCGCGTGTAACACCTGCTCCGCAGAAAGACCGTATCTTCTTCATTGGACAAGGTGAAAAATACTTTAGCTTCTTTGGGGTATTTGATGTCGAAAGCAGAAAGCTCTTATTGCTTGATTGCTGTAAAGGGGCTATATATCCAGATGCAATGTGGTCTCCAACTGGATCCCGGCTAGCATTACTACGAAGAGGATTTTTCAACCAGTATATCGACTTCTACGAGTTTAACGATGAAAACAAGCCCATTCTTCTCAAAATGTTCAACCTGGGTCAGCTGACAGTTGTAGGCATTTCAGGGTGGTCCGAGGACTCAACGAAATTGTATGTTTTGTATATTGATGTTATTGATAACAAGAAGAAGGAGAAGACCATCGAGCTTTTCAAATAAGGTCTCAAAGGGGTTTTTCTATGCTCTGCTGGGGCTGTAAAAAAGAGGTGGAGGTTCCTGAAAAGATAAGCCGCAAGGATGCCTGTCCTAACTGCGGGGTGGATTTAAAATGCTGTTATAACTGCCAGCTTTATGACAAGGATGCTTACCTTCAGTGCCACGAAACTGAAGCTGAATGGGTGAGGTACAAGGAGAAAGGTAATTTCTGCGAGTTTTTCGAGCCGAGGACCAAGCAGGTAAAATCTTCCAGTAACGAACCTCCGACCAAAGAGGGCCTGAAACAGAAATGGGACTCTCTTTTCAAAGATGAAGGGTGATAGTGATCATATCACTCCGATTATACTGAACCGACTGGTATGTTGAGAGGGTGGTTTTGGAGTGTAAACCTTCAGGTTTACAAGCGGTAAAGCTAAAGCTTTACACTCCATTAATCTTCTCCAAGAACTTTTACTTTCTTAAACACAAAGTTAATCTAATCATCAGGATTCATAAAAGGAGCGGTATGGATATCATAAAAAAGATCAGAGATAAAGCCAAAGCCAAACACAAAAGGGTGGTTCTGCCAGAGGGGACCGAAGAGCGGATGATTAAAGCCGCAAAGGAGATTGTCTCTAAGAAGATAGCGGAGGTGACACTTCTGGGGGAAAGAAAAAAGATCGAGGAGTTGAGCAAATCCTCTGGCCTAGACCTGGGGCTGGTTAAAGTAGTCGACCCTGTGACTTCTCCAAAATACGAGGAGTATGCTGCGGAGTATCACCAACTGAGGGAGAAAAAGGGAATGACAGGTGAGGAAGCCAGGCAGTGTATGCTTAATCCGTTGTTCTACGGCGCGATGATGGTGAGGAAAAATGAGGTGGATGGATTTGTGGCTGGCTCAGTCAATACAACCGGAGACGTCTTAAGAGCAGGATTACATATAATCGGATTGGCTCCGGGGATAAATGTGGTCTCCAGCTCATTTATAATGGTGGTGCCGGAGTTCTTAGGGATAAAAGACAAGATCTTCGTATTCGGCGATTGCGCGGTTCTGCCGAATCCGGATCCGAAGCAGTTAGCCTCAATTGCTCTGTCCTGCGCCAGGACAATGCGGGAGCTGGTCGGGGAGGAGCCGAAAGTTGCAATGCTATCTTTCTCCACCAAGGGAAGTGCTCAGCATGAGATGATCGATAAAGTCTTGGAGGCGACTAAAATCGCCAGTTCGCAGGACCCGAATCTTAAAATCGATGGGGAACTGCAGGCAGATGCGGCTATCATTCCGAAGGTTGCCCAGAAGAAATGCGCGGACAGCATCTTATGTGGGGAGGCTAATGTGTTGATCTTCCCGGATCTAAATTCAGGGAATATTGCTTATAAATTGGTACAGAGATTAGCTAAAGCTGAGGCAATTGGTCCAATCATTCAGGGCTTAGCCAAGCCGGCAAATGATTTATCCAGAGGGTGCAGTGTGGAAGATATCGTGAACGTAGTGGCAATAGCGATGAGCCTGGCGTGAAAGAAGCAGGTAGCAGGTAGCTTGTAGCTGGTAGCACAGAAAAAGTAGGGGCGACCCTTGTGGTCGCCCGATGGGTGGATGGAGAAGGGTTTGGAGATAGAATCCCACTTACCCTCAAGGTGGGTTAGTCATCTACCCTGGAGGTTGAGGAATAAGGTGGTCATTGCGAGTCCGCCAAAGGCGAGACGAAGCAATCCTTATACTTTGTACAGATTGCTTCGTCGTCCAGATGGACTTCTCGCAATGACAGGGCGTGGAAGCGGTAAACCCACCTTGCCCACAAGGTGGGTCTAATTAAGCGGGATTTATGAAAATTAAAACGATTTTCATTGCCGGAATTATCCAGGGGTCTAAAAAAGGAAAAGTTTTACATAATCAGGATTACCGAAAAGATTTGAAACGAATCCTGGAAAACTATTTCCCTCAAGCCAGGATAATCGATCCGGTTTCGGTTCATCCAAGGTCGGCTTATTACACTTACAAGACCGGCAAAAAGGTTTTCCATAAGTCGATAAAACAGGCGCTTTCCTCAGACTTATTCATTGCCTACTTACCTGAAGCCAGCATGGGAACAGCGATTGAGATGTGGGAATGTCACCGGAAAAAAGTGCCGGTCTGGACGATCTCTCCTTTGAAAGAAAACTGGGTGGTAAAGTTCCTTTCCGAAAAGGTATTCTCTTCCTTAAAAGAGTTAGAAAGTTATTTGAAAGAATGTAGGGTAAAAATGTAGAGGAAGGCTTTAGCCTTCCAGTTTTTCAGGGGCACGGCGTGCCGTGCCCCTACGCTCTATCCTAGATGGGTTGTCCGACCCCAGCATTTATTAAAGTTTGCTCAGAAATTTCTCCTCTTTTGCAACAGTCAGCTATTTTACCATCTATCACTACAGTGGGCACGAAAGCGACTCCATACTTCCTTGCTTTCTGAATACCCTGTTTTCGTAGGTCATAAACGATCACCTCGCAGTTTTCACAGGCAAGACTTTTAACCAATTTTACAGCCTTATCGCAGAGAGGACAGCCAGCAGTGAAGACTTCGATTTTTCTTTTGTGCTTCAATGGTTTTCACCTCCTTTAGGTCATTTGGCAAATTTATAAATTACCTCCATTAAATCATTGTAGGTCTCTTCGGCTTTTCTCCTATCCCTGGAGCGAATGGCTCTGGTGGCACAGGATTCTAGATAATTCCTTAACATCATTTTGCCCACCCCGCGCAATGCCTCATGCACTGAGGAGATCTGGGCTAAAATCTCCAGGCAGGGGCGTTCCTCTCCGATCATCTTCCTAAGTCCTTCGATCTGCCCCTGGATGCGGTTCAAGCGGTCATTTAATGCTTTTTTTCTGGCTTTCTCAATCATGGGACCTCCTATTATATACCCATACCCCCTATAGGTATATAATAGGAAAACCTCAAGGCTGTGTCAAGAGAAAAATTGTGAATCAATAAAATTAATTTGGCTGTCCTGAAAGGGTTGCACCCTCCGGGATGGTAACATCCCCCGGGGAGCAAAGAAACAAAAATGGAGGTCTGAAGACCTCCGCTACATTTCGTCCTCACAGGAGTGAGGACGTTATTTTTGGTTTGGGCGACCCGTCGGGTCGCCCCTACAGGTCACATTCCTGCCTTCAATTGTCCGCAGGCGGCCTGGATGTCTTCTCCTTTGCTTCTGCGCAAGGTCACGGCTGGAGCTCTGGGATACAAAATATCCCGGAACTTTATTAGAGTCTCTTCATCCGGCTTTTTATAAGGGCATTCTTTTATTGGATTATAAGGGATGAGGTTTATCTTGCAGGGGATTCCCCGGATGAGCTTTGCCAGCTTCAAAGCCTGTTCCTCAGAGTCATTTACGTCTTTTATCAAAACATATTCAAAGGTTATCCGGATATCATTTTTTTTAGCATAATATTTCAAAGCCTCTAAGACTTCGGATAAAGGATATTTTTTGGCGATGGGCATAAGTTTTCTCCTCAACTCATCATCCGGGGCATTCAAGGACAGGGCTAATTTTATCTTCAGCCTCTCGTCCGCTAATTTGTAAATCTCAGGGGCGATCCCGGAGGTGGAAAGGGTTATCCTCTTAGCCGAGATGGATAGACCTAACTCTGACTGGATTATTCTTATAGCTTTCACGGTATTTTCGTAATTTAACAAAGGCTCTCCCATACCCATTATCACCACATTGGTTACCTTTTCATCTTCTTTCAGGTATCCTTTAACAGCGATTATCTGATCAACGATTTCGCCAGCCGAAAGATTTCTTTCAAAACCTGATTTCCCTGTGGCACAGAAAATACAGTTCAAAGCACAGCCAACCTGGGTGGAGATGCAGACGGTGACCCGGTTTTTTTCTCTCATCAATACAGTCTCAATTCTTTTGCCATCTGAAAGCTCAAATAGGAATTTTTCCGTCTGGTCTATCTTAGATACTTGTTTTCTTGTCAGCTTCAGCTTTCCGATATAGGCAACCTCAGACAATTTCCGCCTGAGTTCTTTAGAGAGGTCGGTCATCTGCTCAAAATCTGTTACCCCCTTGTTATAAATCCACTTGGCTAACTGTTTAGCCTTGTACTTTTTCTCCCCCAGCTTGTCTAGGAAGCTTTCTAACTCTTCTATCCAGAGAGCTTTTAAATTGATTTTTTCCATAATTGATAAACTTGCAGATTAACCCACGTTGGGGGCAACCCTACGGGCAGGCTGTGGGTTTACCGGCTTAAAGATTTACGGTAGGTCAGACATTCCTGTCTGACGAAACAGGCAGGGATGCCTGTTCCACCATCCTGTATACCCGCCTTGCCCTCAAGGCGGGAAATGCACGATCTTTTTTAAAAATAATCCAGCTTGACTCAAAAACAAAGAAAAATCTCCATTTAGATTTGTAAACTGGCACTAGGATCCTACAAAAAATGCAAAAAATTAAAAAAAAATAGTTGACAAACGGTAATTCCCTGCGTATACTATTCAGAGAAATCTGATTTATCAGTATAATCAATGTATGCTGATAATTTAAAGTTGAGGAGGTGAGGAGATTGGCGAAAAAAGGAAAAAACAAATCGTGTTGTGAAGCTATGGATAAGATGGGCTGTTGCCAGGTTGAGGGTTTGATCAGCGTGGATGAGCGGGGGCAGATGGTCCTTCCCAAGGAGATAAGGGACAAGGCAAAAATCAAGCCCGGGGATAAATTTGCAGTGATAAGCTGGAAAAGAGACGGGGAGATCTGCTGTATCTCACTGGTTAGTGCCGGGGAGCTGGGTCAAATGGTGAAAGGTCTGCTCGGGCCTATGGCAAGAGAGATACTTCAAAAATAGAAAGGAGTGAAAATGGAGCAGAAAAAATGCTGTGGACCTGAAAGTCAGGAAAAAACCAATAAGGAGTATGAGACTATCCGCATAGAAAAAACAAAGAACACCTGTCCGATGTGCGAGGATTATGCTAAAAAGAATGCATCCAAGCCAGTGGCAGTGATGTGCTGTGAGGGAGCATGCTTGAGAGGTGAGGTGGCAAGGCAGGCGGCAAACCTGATTTGTCATTCACTTGCTCCTGAGAAAACTGTGCGGATCTGTCTGGGAGGCGCGTTTACCAAGGATACCGGGCAGAGGAACCTGGTTGGAAATGCAAAAAGAGTCATCGCCCTGGAAGGATGTTTCATCCAATGCTCTTCCCGGATGATGAAGGGGGTGATTAAGGGACTTGAACCTGAGGTAATAGTTGCAGACAGACTGTATGATTTTGAGAAAAAGCTTTTCGGGGTGGAGGAGGTGACAGAAAGTCAAATTAAGACATACGCTGAGGAAGTCGCAGGGAAAATTGTTCAGAAATTGTAGTCAAACCGAAACAGAAAGGAGATAAAAATGAAAGACGAAAAAGTAAAAAAGGCAGTAAGAGAGGGGTATGCAAAAATCGCCAAAAAAGAAGCCTCCTGCTGCTCCCCGGTAAAATCTTGCTGCGGAGGCGATAATCCATCAGAGAGCATAAGCAAGTCTATTGGTTATACTGACGAGGAGCTTAAAGGTGTTCCAGAAGGCGCAAACTTAGGCCTGGGGTGCGGGAATCCGGTGGCGCTGGCATTTTTGAAACAAGGGGAGATAGTTCTTGACCTGGGCTCAGGACCAGGATTGGATTGTTTCCTGGCGGCTAACAAAGTCGGTAAAACCGGGAAAGTGATCGGCGTGGATATGACCCCGGAGATGATCGAGAAAGCAAGAGAAAACGCCAGGAAAGGCAGCTATAAAAATGTGGAGTTCAGGCTTGGAGAGATCGAAAATCTACCTGTGGCTGATAACTTCGTAAATGCAGTTATCTCAAACTGCGTGATCAATCTGGTGCCGGATAAGGAAAGGGTCTTCAGGGAGACTTTCAGGGTTTTAAAACCGGGTGGCAGGCTCATGATTTCAGACCTGGTTTTGCTGAAGGAGCTTCCGGATTTCATAAAGAACTCAGTTGAGGCGTATATTGGCTGTCTTTCCGGGGCGATAATGAAAGATGATTATCTAAATGCCATAAAAGCTGCAGGTTTCAGGGAAGTCAAAATAATCGGAGAGACCTCTTTTCCGATTGAGCTTATGGCTAGTGACTCAACTGCAAAAGCTTTGATCGAAGAGATGAAAATCCCTATGGAAAAGCTGAAAGATGTTGCCCGGTCAGTTGTCAGCATAAAAGTTCAAGGAATAAAACCGGAATAAAAGTCGAAGACTTGGACAGACAAGAATGCCAGTCCCATCTCTGGGTGCGGACCCAGGTTGAGGGCAACCTGGGTATACCGAGTATAGTAGGTCAGACATTCCTGTGGCTACGCCAGGCTTCGCTCTCTGACCAAACAGGCAAGGATGCCTGTTCCACCATTCTGTAACCCCCCCAAGGAGGGGTGATTAAAAGTACCTATTATTTTGAGTTTGACAGAGTCTGAAGTTAAAGTTATGTTAGCGAAGAAGCCGATGAATCGGCTGACTTCAAGATAAAACAGTAGTTGATAAATCAGCTAACTACAATCCGGAGGTCTATACGAAGATAACATTTTTGGGAGCGACTAAGTCGGTTACCGGCTCGATGCACATACTGGAGTCGAATGGCAAAAAAATCTTAATCGACTGCGGACTTTTCCAGGGAAGAAGGGAAGAGTCGAACCAGAGAAACAGGAATCTTCCTTTTGAGCCGGGGAGCATAGAACGGGTGGTGTTGGGACATGCTCATCTGGACCATTCCGGAAACATTCCCACCCTGGCGAAAAATGGTTACAGCAATACAATCTACTCCACCTTTGCCACCAGAGATTTATGCCTGGTTATGTTTAAAGATTCAGCCAACTTGCAGGAAAAAGATGCTGAATATCTAAATAAAAGAAACGAAAAAAAAGCGTTTCCCACAGTAACTGCCCTGTATACTGTGGAAGAAGCAGAAAGGTCATTAGAGCTTTTTAAAGGGGTAGGGTATAACCGCTTTTTCTATGTGACCTCTAACGTCAGGGTTACCTTCTTCGATGCTGGTCATGTGCTGGGTTCTGCGCTGAGTTTTTTTGAGGTTTTTGAGAATGGAAAAAAGACCAGAGTTTTATACGCAGTTGACCTTGGCAGAAAAAATCTACCCATATTAAGAGATCCGATCCAGGTGAAAGATATAGATTATCTTATACTCGAAAGCACCTATGGAAACCATCTGCACGATGATTTCAGCACCACATCTGACAAGTTAGCTTCGGTTATAAATCAAACCTTTCAGAGGGGAGGGAAGATACTGGTCCCGGCATTCGCCTTAGAGAGAACCCAGGAGCTAATCTATCTACTTTACCTTCTGGAAAAAGAAGGCAGGATACCAAAAATACCGGTATACGTAGACAGCCCTCTGGCCGTCAACATAACTGAGATCTTCAAGCTTCACCCGGAATGTTTTGACAAGGAGATCAAGGTTCTTTTAGAAAAAGAGGAAGATCCGTTCGGTTTAAAACGAATTACTTACATAACCGAATCCGAGGATTCAAAGAAATTGAATCATCTTCAAGAACCGTGTCTCATAATTGCTGGCTCAGGGATGTGCGAAGGCGGAAGGATACTGCATCATCTTAAAAATAACATCGAAGGTCCAAAAAATACCATCCTGGTCGTGGGTTATATGGCTGAAAATACCCTGGGCAGAAAGATCGCTGAAAAATATCCCAAGGTTAGAATATTGGGTGAAGAATATAGCCTTAAATCCGAGGTTGTGGTGCTAAACTCTTTTTCAGCTCATGCGGACAGAAATGAGCTTCTGCAATATGTTGAACAGGCGAAAAAAAATCTAAGAGGGGTTTTCTTGGTGCACGGTGAGGAAAAAGAAAGTCAAGCTCTGAAAGAGTCAATCGAAGAGCTGGGAATTCAAAACGTAACAATGCCGGATAGAGGTGAGGAGATAGCTCTTTAGCACAAAGCTTTTGAAAAATGGGATGAAGTTCGATCGATTCCATGCTCCTTATGGATGTTATCATCCACAAGAGAAAAGCTGGCGAGGATGATAACATCCTCGCCGAGCGAGAATCCTATGTAGGGACAGGGCATGTTGAGTTTGCGAAATCCCGCATATGCGGGGTCCCTGTTCTAATCCTAATGCGGACAGCCACAAGGGCTGTCCCTACATAAACCACTTTATGCTCTACTGTTCTTTTCGGACTAAAGATATTGACATAATAAGTCGAAAATAAAAAGGAGGATGGTTTGAAAATCGGGTTTGTGCAGTTTTGTCCGATCTTTGGCAAGAAAGAGGAGAATCTCGAAAAGGTAGAGAAGCTTATCCAGAAAGAAGAAGCAGACCTTTTGGTTCTGCCTGAGCTTTTTAATACCGGGTATATTTTCGCAGATAAAGAAGAGCTGGAGAGCTTAGCAGAGAAGATTCCTGAAGGAGAAACCAGCAGATTCTTACTTGAGCTTTCCAGGCGAAGAAAGATGAGCCTGGTATTCGGCATAGCGGAGAAAGCTAAGAATAAACTTTATAACTCAGCGGTTCTGCTTACACCTGAAGGAGTAAAAGGAGTGTATCGTAAGCTTCATCTTTTCGATCAGGAGAAATACCTTTTCGATCCGGGTGAGAATGAGCCAGAGGTTTTTGATGATGGGAAAGCTAGAATAGGGATGATGGTTTGCTTTGACTGGCTTTTCCCGGAAGTGGCGAGGGTCTTAGCCTTAAAGGGTGCGGAGATAATCTGCCACCCTTCGGATTTGATTCTACCCTACGCCCAGGAGGCGATGATTACCCGAAGCCTGGAGAATGGGGTTTTCACCATAACCTGTAACCGAACAGGTGAGGAAGACAGAGTCGGCAGGAAACTTTCCTTTACCGGAAGAAGTCAGATAACCGATCCCAAAGGAAATATGCTTTTGCAGGCAAGCCAGGATAAAGAAGAGGTTGGAGTTGTGGAAATCGATCCTCTTTTAGCCAGGGATAAGAAGTTCACTGAAAATAACTTTATTTTTGATGATCGAAGACCGGAGTTTTATAAAAGGCTTTTAACTAAATAAAATCAGGGGGGAGTATGAATTTGACAAAGAACCCGTCACCGGTGAGCTCGACCAGACTTGAGAAGAAGACCAAAACCGGCAAGATTCTGGTGATAGATGACGAAGCTGAAATCACCGAGATAATCGAGACTTTTCTCCAGGATGCCGGATACCAGGTTCTGGTGGAAAATTCCAGCGTCATGGGAATAGAGAGGGCAAAAAGCTTCAGGCCGGACCTGATACTTTTGGATATAATGATGCCTTTTATGGATGGGTATGAGGTGTGCGAAGAACTGAAAAAAAACAAAGAGACTGAAAATATCCCGGTCATCTTTCTCACCGGCAAGGATGCCAGATCAGATGAGGGGAAAAGCTTCAAGGCAGGCGGGGACATGTTCATTAAAAAACCGTTCAACTGTGAGCGGCTTTTGGAGATAGTGCGGATTGTGCTGATGAGCATGAATAAATAAACTCTTTTCATAAATATAAAGGTTTGAAAAAGATATCCCGCTAAAAAGCGGGATATTTTTATGTGCAATCCGTGACATTTCATAATCATTAGTGTAGAATAACCTCACCCTTAATCCCTCTCCTTACAAAGGAGAGGGTAATGACTCTTGCTTGGCGAGGATGTTATCATCCTCGCCAACTTTTATTTTGAGGGTGTTAGAAAAGCAGGGGAGTTCGTAGCGCGACCCTTTTCCTATGACGGATCCGGAGCAAGCCCCCGTAGGGCAGGACAGGGTCGCATTGCGAGGCTAATCCCGCCAACGGCGGGACGCGCTACAGACTTCAAAATAAGACGACTAATTCGTTTTTTGATTTTTTTTCGTATTATATATGGATTTTTGAAAAAATCACTAAAAAGTCTCAAAAAAGGTATTGACAGATTAAGGGTTTGTGCTTATGATAAATCAGAAGGAACGGGGAAGCCGTTGAGGCGGAAAGGAAGATGATAGAAAAGAAAGCAGTCAGCACCAAAAGCAAGATCGTTATCGTCCCCCTGGGGGATGTGGATTACGGGCTGATAAATAAATTAGCTACCGCGCTGGTTTCGGTTTTCAACGCGGGAGTGGACATCCTGCAGGGCATCAGAATACCGGCTGAAGCATATAACCGCAAAAGAGGGCAGTATTATTCCACAGTCATCCTCAACAAATTAGAGCTTTTGAAGGCTAATCCACGAGAGAAGGTCTTAGGAGTGATTGACGAGGACCTTTATGTCCCTTCCTTGAATTTTGTTTTTGGTGAAGCTGACCCTTTAAGCAAGGTGGCGATTATCTCTCTGCACCGGCTTAAACAGGAAAACTACGGGTCAGCAGATGAGGAGGCTTTGTATTTCTTCCGCCTGATAAAAGAAGCAGTGCATGAGTTAGGGCACCTGATGGGGTTCAAACACTGCCCCAAT
Source organism: Candidatus Zixiibacteriota bacterium (assembly GCA_030692925.1). GTDB lineage: Bacteria > Zixibacteria > MSB-5A5 > MSB-5A5 > RBG-16-43-9 > RBG-16-43-9. The sequence goes on from JAUYBY010000064.1 coordinate 11,526, forward strand.
CCGCGATGCGTGATGTATTTTTCCAACTCCCTCTTAGAAACCGACCGAAAAACCGAGAAGTTCTGCGATTGCTGTTTGAGAAAAGCCAGGGTTGAAGGGTCATTAGTATAACTTACCAATTATAAATAATCTACCAAAGTAGATGTAGGTCAAGCATGTCGAAGCCTGCTTGACAAAATAGATGATGAACAAAACTTTAAAAATTGTCAACCAGTCCTTCGAATGTGGTTGACCTATTAGAACTGACAACACGATGGATAAGAAGAAAAAGTTCTACGTCGTTTGGAAAGGACGTAAGACCGGTATCTTTACAACTTGGGAAGAATGCAAAGCACAGGTGGAAGGCTATGCTGACGCAAAATACAAGTCCTTTGAAAGCAGAGAACAGGCCGAGAAAGCCTTTAAAAACGAATATTCGCAGTATTACCCGATAAATCCAAAACCTGATAAACCAAAGGAATTGAGCGAAGACGAGTTGCGGCGACTTAGCAGGCCCATCGCTGAAAGTTACTCAGTGGACGCGGCTTGCAGTGGAAATCCCGGCACACTTGAGTATCGGTGCGTGCACAACACAAGCAAAGAAATCATCTTCAAGCAAGGGCCATACGAAGATGGCACAAACAATATCGGCGAATTTCTAGCAATAGTTGATGCGCTGGTTTTGTTCAAAAGCAAAAAGATAACGTCGCCCATTTACTCCGACTCGCTAGTTGCAATTGGTTGGGTGGAGAAAAAGAAGTGTCGGACGAAACTTGAGCAAACCAAAAGCAACTCCACATTATTCGAGTTGATAGAACGAGCTGAAAAATGGTTGTTGGACAATGATTACGACAACCGTGTTTTGAAATGGAAAACAGACATATGGGGCGAGATACCTGCCGATTATGAAAGGAAGTGTCGTTTTTAGGTGGGCGCTTATGCGTAAGGGTGTTCCACTCCCCGCTTTTTGATGTTTCGGGAATAGTCTCTAGATCCCGTCAAAGGCGGGAGAATTTCTGAAGCTGAAAGTCATCGGTATTTCCCAATGCTGATGCATCAAAAATAATGGAAGATTTCAAACCAGGATATTTAGAGCTTTTCCAGACAAAAGAACTTTTCAAACGAATTGAAATCTTAAATCAAGCTCTTTCTTCCTGCCAGCTTTGTCCTCGAAGATGCAAGGTCAATCGTCTGAAAGATGAGAAAGGTATCTGCAAAACTGGCAGACTGGCTCATGTTTCTTCTTTTGGTCCTCATTTTGGTGAGGAAGCTCCTTTAGTTGGAACAAATGGGTCTGGCACGATATTTTTCACTCACTGCAATTTAGGGTGTATCTTCTGCCAGAATTATGACATCAGCCATTTAGGTGAAGGGTATCCGGTTGAAGATGAGGAATTGGCTGAGATTATGCTGAAATTGAAAAGAATGGGGTGTCATAATATTAACTTTGTTACTCCTACGCATATGGTGGCTCAAGTCCTCAGGGCTTTGCCTATGGCTATAGAAAAAGGTCTGGATTTGCCCCTGGTTTACAACACTGGAGGATATGATTTAGTTTCGACTCTGGAATTATTCGACGGCGTATTTGATATCTATATGCCTGATTTCAAATATTCTGATCCGGAAGTGGCTAAAAAATTGTCTGATGCTCCGGATTATCCAGAGGTGGCAAAATCTGCCCTACGGGAGATGCACAGACAGACTGGTGACCTTATAACTGATGAAAAAGGGATTGCCCGGCGCGGGCTTATCATCCGGCATTTAGTCCTTCCAGAGAACTTAGCCGGAACAGAGGAAGCAATGAAATTCATAGCTTCTGAAATCTCAAAGGATTCTTATGTGAATGTGATGGATCAATATCATCCTGCATACGGAGCAAAAGGTTTTCCTGTTTTGAATAGAAGAGTCACCACTCAAGAGTTTAACGATGCTTTGAATATGGCAAAGAAGTATGGGCTTCATAGATTAGATGGTTATATATAAATGACAAATATATGCAGATATTTCACTCTCACCCCTGGGATGTAAGCTTAGATGAGGCTGAAGAGATTCAAGAGCGGCTTGCAAGATATATTATAACAGAAGATCGATTTCAGAAAATCAGAGTAGTAGCTGGGGTGGGGATAAATTTCAAACCTTCAAATTTAGCCGTATCCATAGTCAGGTTCACTTTTCCGGATTTAGAAAAACTTGATTTTGTCTCAGGTAAATTCCCTCTATCATTTTCATATACCCCGAACTATTTTGCTTTTTCCTGCGGGCCTGCGATATTGTCTATTTTAGAAAAAGTCGGACTCCCCGACTTACTCATCTTTCCAGGCAGAGGGACTGCTCATCCCAGAAAGGTCGGGCTGGCAACTCATTTAGGAATCCTTCTGGATATCCCCACCATTGCCTGTTCTAAAAGAGCTTTGAACAGAAATTATTCGGAACCGAAAAAGAGAAAAGGTTCATATGAACATATTATTGAAGGACAGGAAAGGGTTGGAATCGTTTTGAGAAGCAGGAATAATACCAAACCAATTTTCATTTCTCCAGGGAATAAAATTTCCGTCGACTCGTCGTCGAAAATCATCCTCCATTGCTGCACTAAATACCGTCTGCCTGAGCCTTTAAGGCAGGCTCAGATTTTAGCCCGAAAAGAAATGCTCTAACTATTCGCTAAGCCTGAAGGCTCAGCTACGCGTGTGGACTCTACTTAGTCGCTCGTGCGAAAGTCGCGATGAGGAGGTTTTGGACCTCCTCTCGCAACACTGAAGACTGACCTACGAGCTATCCCTCCTCTGAGAGAAATTTAGCGAGGATGATAACATTCTCGATGAGCAAGAAAATTATCTCGTAGGGGTGAAGCTTGTTGAGCTTACCGAAATCCCGCAAAAGGCGGGGTCTCCACCCACTCCTCCGGGGCGTCCAATTGGACGCCCCTACGCGGGCTTACGCGGAATCACCAAAAAAATCAGGCATTGAGGTAAATTTCAAATCTGTCGATATATTTAAGGTCGACTGATTTTTTTTAAAGGAGGTGAGGTTTGCAGATTGTTAGCCTGAGCTTCGGCAGATTTACGGAGCTTGAAAGTTTAAGCATTCTGTTCAAACATAGCTGCTTGAAGCTGAACCTGGTTCTGGATGTCTTCATTCCAGAAGATAAGGAACTGGATTTCGGAAATATCTATAAGAAAGTCGCAGGTTTTCTGCCTAATCTTCAAAAACATAAATGCTGGGCCAATTTCTTAGGAGGAACCGTTTTCGATGATGGGAAAAAAGATTTGCCTTTTCAAAGCGTAGGAGGGATTACCGATGTAGCTCATCTGGTTGAACATATGATCATAGACCTGCAGGCCACTGTCGGGCAGATGAAATCCTGTACCGGTCTGACCTGTGGCTACCAGGAGCCGGCCAACCGTTTCGATCTTTTTATCGAATGCAAAGATAAAAGAGTGGCAACCTTTTCCTCGAATTTAGCAGTGAAGATGATGAAAGAGCTGGTCTGGAAGGGGGATATTTCTCCCGAACATACTAACTCGATCCGGCTGGCAAAATGCCTTTATGCTGAGCCAGAGCTTTTCTTCTCACCCCAGAAACTGGCCCAGAAATTAGTCTGGGAAAAAGAGGATCTATCCTTTCAGATAAAGGAGCTTATCAGTCTGAAGTTTTTGGACAAGGAGTTTTTACTATCCAATCCCGGTAGAAGGAGGGGTAAGAAATGATTAGAGAAGAACAGGTACTCGAATTAAATATTCGGACCGAAGAAAAAGTCAAGCCGGATACAAAGACCGAAGAGCTGAGCCGGAATCAGGGGTCAAAAGCGAGTCAAAAGTATAAGACCGTCTTCAATTGCAGTTATTCTGAAGGACAGGAATAAAAAATAGAGACGCATTCGATGCGTCTCTACACAAGAGGTGAAAGAAATGTAGACCCACGTTGCCCTCAACGTGGGTCTTTTTTATTCGTAGATAGTTTTTTCCTTTACAGCTCCTGGGATTTTTTCTCCGCCTCTTTCGCCTTATCAATCATCCCCTTTTTGGCATAGGCGATGCTCAAATAACCCCAGGCTTCCTTGTCATCCGGCTTATTCTGAACTAATTTCTCTAACACCTCAATAGCTTTTTCGGGCTTCTCCTCATTCAGGTAACAATAACCCAAAAACCTCATCGCTTCCTGATCATTGGGTGATAACTGCAGGACCCGGCTGAAATCCGATCCAGCTTTATTGAAGAACGACTTCTGTTCCTCAATCAAATTACTGGATCTTTCTATAAGGGCTTGAGCTTTAGGGTTGTTCTCCATAGAATCGCGCAGGGTGATAAGCTGTTTGGCTATCTTCCCGGTCTGGTTCAAATACCACAGCCCCCGGTTGAAAAAGGCGTCCTTGGTATTAGAGTCTTTTTCTACGATCTTGTTGTAAAGGTCCAGGGTCTCCTGTTCCCTGCCAAGGTTTTCCAGGATAATCGCCCGGTTGAAAAGGATGTTTACGTTGTCAGGATTTATCTTGAGTATGGCATCCGAAACCTTCAAAGCCTCCTCATATTTTTTGTTATTCAGCAGGGCGGCAAAATAGTTGCCAAGGACATCCAGATCATCCGGCTTTAACTCGTATGCTTTTTTGAAATAGGTCAGGGCTTTGTCAGTCTGATTTAGCTTGCTCGCCACGAAACCTGCGTTTACAAAAGGCTCGTAACGGGTGGAGTCGAGCTGCATATTCAGCTCGTAAAGCTCCAGGGCTTTCTCGTAAAGATGCTGCTTTAGCGGTGCCAGAGGCAGCTGCTCTGCGGAAGTACAGGCTTTCCAGTTATAAGCGGAGTCCGGAAATCTGGAAGCGATTTTCTCCAGTGAATCACAATAGACTTTGTACTTTGACCAGTCGGAAGATGCTTCCTCCGCATATCTATCGATGGTATTGACCTGCTTGGCGAAATCCACTGCCTGATTGAAGGTCGTGGTGAAGGCGTCGCTCATTAGCTCTTTCATCTCCTCCTTCTCTTTTCCCTTCAGACCTGCCTTATCAGCCTGGGCAAAAGCCCCCACCATGTCCTTAACCCGATGTTTAATCCCGTAAACCTTACCCAGCAAGAAACAGATCTCCGGATCATCCGGGTAATCGGTTTTCGCCTTTTCCAGAAGGTCAATCACCCGATCGTAATCTGGATTTTTCAGCTTGAGTTCGATCTTGGCCGAGGTTTTGTAAACATCCTTGGACATCTGCTGGGCCTGTGAACAGGCACCAACCATAAAGAGAAAGAACAGGATTAAAGCTACTTTGAAAGACCGCATAGGCTCTCCTTTTTTAAGTTTTTTTAGTTTTCCGTGCTAAATTTTCAAATTTAACTCGAATATCTCACCTTATAATTTACGATTTGTTCCTGGTTTTTTTCAAGCGGGATATTGAATTCGATAGTGCTGGCATCTTTTTTCTCGTATTTGAAATTCGACTCTAAAATCTCCCAGTTGGTGTAAGGGTAAAGGTGTTCAACCACGGTGACTTCGACTTTTTCCTCTTTATGATTTCTCAGCTTGAGCTGGTAGGTTTCCTCCATCACGTTGTCGCTGATCTTCTGAAAGTTGGTCCTGGTCCTTTCTCCGACGATATCAAAAGCATCCCCTACGTAAACTCTCACTTTTTCATCCTTGGGAGTATGGTTAATCTGATCCTCACCTACAAATTCCATAGACTTGTCAACGTCGACTTTATAAACCCTTATCTTTCCTTTAGGCAGAGGCATTCCTAACCCCTCAGCTTTTGAATTCATAAACTCTAAGTTGACCTTCACCTTCTTGGGCTCTCTTGCCCCATCGTAGACGTAGATCTTCGCAACCTTGACTGAAGAGTTGGGAAATAGGGAAATCTGCTTGATCTCGTTATCTTTGACCGTGCTGGGAAATTGAAGAGTATAGAGATGGTATTCGAAAAAAGGTTTCTCCTCAAAAGTAGGGGGAGCCATGCCTAAAGCCATTTCGCCTCCAGCCTTATACAAGGGTCTCACGACCCTTTCCTCTACCCGGTGCACCTCGCCTGCTATCAGCTTTAGTTTCGCATTCGGATAAGTTGCGCCGGAGCGGTTGTCAATGGAGACCCAGCCGGAAAGCTCTAAATTCTTATCATCCTTATCCGCGACTGCCACATATTCGGTATGCCAGTTTATGCCGTTAGTCAGGTAGCTCACCTCGGTCTTCTGCTTACCCTGTATCTTGCTGTCTAAGAGCCAGACTAAGGTCGGACGGGTGATCAAGCCTTCAGGCAGTTTTGGAAAGGAAAGGTCAATCACCTGAGCCCGATTCACAATTCTAATGGAGTTTTCTTTTTCTCTGAGTGTGAGATTATCCGGCGCGTATGAAAGAAGCACTCCTTCATAGAACTTGCCGTCCTTGGTCAAAATCTGGATATTCTTGTCTAAATATTTTTCCAGAATCTTATCCGAGCTGACCAGGTCATACTGGTAATTCTGCTCCAGGAGATAGATTTTTTCAGGTGCACTCAGAACCTGAAAATGAACTGAGGTCGGATCGATCTTTTCCGCCACCTCGCTGAACTTGATCTCATTTCTGCCGGAAACAAAGGAAATGTCCCGGGTATCCTTTACCAGGGCTAAATCCTGGTTGTAGATGGTCAGGGATATGTTTCTCTCTTCGCCCCATACAGATAGAGCCAAAAGAAAAAATATGACCATCCCGAAGACAAATTTTCTTACCATAGTCTCACCTTCTTTCTATAACTAATACAAATGAAAATGAATTTTAGTTCACCACCCTACTAATCCTTCTAAGTTTTTTTCCAACTTCTCAACCAGCTTCTGATAATCTTCTTTTTTGCTCTTCTCCTTCTGCACAATCGAGGCCGGGGCTTTTTTCAGAAAATCCTCATTGGCCAGTTTGCGGTCAACCCCGACTAAGAGCTCTTTTAACCTGGAAATCTCCTCCTCTAACTTTTTTCTTTCGGTATCTATGTCGATAATCCCTTCCAGCGGTAGGTATGCCTCAAAATCCTTAGCCACCGCAGTAGCAGAGAACCTGGGCTTTTTGGTCTTGATCCCCACTTCAAGCTTTTCGATTCTTCCCAGGGTGAGGATATGTTCCCTGTTGTCCTCCAGAAGCTTTTGAGTGTCTTTTTTCTCCACCTTCAGGTAAACGTTCAGCTTTTTAGCCGGGGGGATATTCATCTCCGAGCGGATATTCCTGACTGAGGTGACCACCTCCTGGACTAATTCCATCGATTTTTCCAGGTCCAGATTCACCAGAGAGGGATCAGGTTCAGGCCAGGACGCTTTCATCACACTGTGCTCAAAGTCATCAGGTTTGAGAGAATAAAGGTCGTGATAGATCTCTTCAGTCGCAAAAGGGATAAAAGGATGAAGGAGTCTGAGGATTCTGTCCAGTAAGAAAAGTGCTGTTTTTCTGGTGGAGGCGGCTTTTTCAGTTTCAGTTTCTGACTGGCGAAATACGACCTTTATCATCTCCAGGTACCAATCACAGAAATCGTGCCAGACAAAATCGTAAAGGATCTTAGTGGCTGAATTGAAGCGGTAGTTTTCCATCTGTCTGGTGACTTCATTTACGGTATGATTTAACCGGCTCAAAATCCACCTGTCTTCCCATCTCAGAGTATTTTTTTCAGGCAGAGAAGTTTTCCCGATCTCCGGCTTCACATCTTCCAGGTTCATCCAGATAAAGCGGAAAGCGTTCCAGAGCTTGTTGATGAAGTTCCTGCCGATTTCAAAGGTGTTTACAGAGATGCAAGGGTCCTGTCCTTCCGGCGTGACCAGGATCATCGAAAGCCTTAAAGAGTCAGCACCATATTTCCCGATTATCTCCAGTGGGTCTATTCCGTTGCCCAGGGATTTGCTCATCTTCACGCCATTGGCATCCCTGACAGTGCCGTGGATATAGACGTCATAAAAAGGAACCTCGCCCATAAACTCAAGACCAGCCATCACCATCCGGGCTACCCAGAGAAAGATTATCTCCGAGGCAGTGAAAAGGGCTTTGGTCGGGTAAAAGCTTTCTAATTCTTTGGTTTTTTCTGGCCAGCCAAAAGTAGAAAAGGGCCAGAGCCAGGAGGAAAACCAGGTGTCTAAAACATCGCCATCCTGTTTTAAGTTTTTGCTTTTGCATTTAGAGCACTCTGAGGGTTGGGTTTTGGCGACTATGACCTCGCTACAATCCAGACAATACCAGACCGGAATGCGGTGCCCCCACCAGAGCTGGCGGGAGATGCACCAGTCCCTGATATTTTCCATCCAGTTGAGGTAGACTTTAGCCCAGTGCTCAGGATAAAACTTCACCTTACCGCTTTTCACCACCTGAATGGCTGGCTCTGCCAATGGTTTCATCTTCACAAACCACTGTTCTGAAAGATAAGGCTCAATCGTAGTATTGCAGCGGTAGCAGGTACTCAGTGGAACTTTGTAAGGCTCAATTTTTTCCAGCAATCCCTTTTTCTTTAGCTCAGCTACCAGGGCTTTGCGGCATTTGTAACGGTCCATCCCGGCGAATTTGCCAGCATCCTTGGTCATCTTGCCATCGGGACCTATGACCACAATCCTTTCCAACTTGTGCCTATTTCCCACTTCAAAGTCATTAACGTCGTGTGCAGGAGTGACCTTAACTGCTCCGGTTCCAAATTCAGGGTCAACATAATCGTCTGCGATTATGGGTAGCTCCCGGTCCAGAATAGGAAGGATAGCAAATTTACCCACCAGTTTTTTATAACGTTTGTCCTTAGGATTTACCGCTACTGCAGTATCGCCTAACATCGTCTCAGGACGGGTAGTGGCAACTGTTATGTAATCGTCTTCCCCTTTTAATTTGTACTTGATATACCAGAGGCTTCCATCCTCCTCTTTTCTTTCAGTCTCATCATCTGAAAGGGAGGTCAGACATCTGGGACACCAGTTGATGATGTATTTGCCTCTATAGATCAAGCCTTTTTTGTAGAGATGTTCGAAAACCTCTAATACTGCTCTGGATAAACCCTCATCCATGGTAAATCTGGTCCTGTCCCAATCGCAAGAACAGCCGATTTTCTTGAGCTGGTTTAAAATCGCCTCACCGTTTTTCTTTTTCCATTCCCAGGCTAACTTTACAAAAGCCTCTCTTCCGATCTGCTGCCGGGTTTTTCCTTCCTTAGCTAAGTTCTTCTCGATAACCACCTGGGTGGCAATCCCGGCATGGTCGATCCCGGGCAGCCATTCGGTCTCATACCCCTGCATCCTTTTCCAGCGAATCAGAATATCCTGAAGGGTGTTGTTCAACCCGTGGCCTAAATGAAGGATGTCAGTCACATTAGGAGGCGGGATGACCACGCTATAAAATGGCTTGTGATCAGAAAGATTAGGTGAAAAGAATTTGCCCTTCAGCCAGTAAGAATACCATTTATCCTCAACTGTCTTGGGGTTGTATTGCTTGGGTAATTCGGTTGTGCTCATACAGATAATTCCTTTAAATTTATTTAATAATACTAATATAAAATTTTTATTTTGTCAAATGAAATTGGTGAGAAAAAAAAGTAAGAAGTAAAACGGGAGATGTGAGATGAAAAAGGATATGGGGTGCATCCACATGAATGCACTCCAAAACGTAGCGTCCGACGTTCCTGTCGAACGTTAGATCAGAAGGAAAGTTGGAAAGCGCCCGACATCCCGCTATAGCGGGATCGGGCGTTACGGCTATAGGAAACCTCACCCTATCCCTCTCCCGTAGGGAGAGGGGATTAAAAATTCGTAGAGACGCATCGCATGCGTCTCTGAGGCTTAGGCGGCCCGGAAAGGATCGCACTACAGCGCTCAACGGATTGCTTCGCCTTTGGCTCGCAATGACAGAAACGATATGGTGTATAGCAATACTCTCCGACAATGTTCCTTTTTAATTGACAGGTAAAAATTAGTTTGTTAAATTGTTCACAAGTGTAGTAAATTTTCTTGCTTTATAAAGGAGAATATATGCCTCTTACAAAACCCAAAGTCTCTAAGAGAGGGAAGGAAATGCCCGCTTCTCCCATCAGGAAGCTGATACCTCTGGCAGATGAAATTAAAAAGAAAGGAATTAAGGTCTATCATCTGAACATCGGGCAGCCGGACATTCCTACTCCAGTGGAGTTTATGAATGCCATTAGAAACTACCCGAATAAGGTTCTGGCATATGGCAACTCAAAAGGAGACATCCGGCTCATCCAGAGCATGGTGGAATATTATAAAAGAAAAAATATCTTTGTCCAGCCAGAAAACATCCAGATCACGACTGGAGGGAGCGAAGCTTTGATCTTTGCCATGATCTGTATCTCAGACGTGGGTGAGGAGATTATCGTTTTTGAGCCGTTTTACACCAATTACAACAGCTTTGCCCGGATGGCGGATATAAATTTAGTGCCTATTCCCACTAAAGCAGAGAACGGTTATCATCTGCCGGACAAAAAAATAATCGAGAAAAAGATAACCAGTAAAACTCGTGGGATTTTGCTGGCTACTCCGAATAATCCTACAGGCACAGTTTATACTAAAGAAGAGATGGAAATGATAGCTGAGGTAACCAAAAAGCACGACCTGTTTTTCCTTTCAGACGAGGTCTACAGGGAGTTCATCTACGAGGGGGTTCATACCAGCGTGATGCATATAGAAGGGATTGAGGATAGAGCTATTCTCTTAGACTCAATTTCCAAAAGGTATAGTGCCTGTGGTGCCCGGATAGGATGTCTGGTTTCCAAGAACAAAGAAGTTACAGATACCGCTTTAAAATTAGGGCAGTCAAGGCTGTGTTCTCCTTCCATTGAGCAGTATGGTGCCATAGGTGCGTTAGGTTTGCCAGAAGACTACTTCTTAGCTATGGCAGATGAATACAAAAGGAGAAGAGATACCTGTCATGCGGAGCTGATGAAAATACCCGGGGTCTTCTGCCAGAAGCCATCAGGTGCTTTTTATATAATGGCGAAATTTCCGGTAATGGATATTGAAGATTTTGCCAGGTGGATGCTTTCGGATTTTTCCTTAGACGGAGCCACCACGATGATAGCCCCAGGTCCAGGATTTTATGCCACCAAAGGGATGGGAAAGGATGAAGCCAGAATCGCCTACGTTTTGAACGTGGAGGATTTGAAAAGGGCGATGAGGATTCTGGCAAAAGGGGTGGAGCAGTATAAAAAGATCAAAGGCAAGTCTTAAAGATAAATGATATTCTTGAAGGGAGTTTGGAGTGTAAACCTTCAGGTTTACCAGTGCGTAGGGGTGGAGCTTGTCTCCAACCCTTGGTGCTGTGCTGTCGGGTGTTACCACCCGACAGCATGGTTAGGTGTCAGGAGGTAACTCCTGACACCACTAATAAGGTTTACCAGTATGCCAGGAGTGAAATGATAAAGCTGAAGCGTTAGATTCCAATCAATGGATGAAAAATAAATTCAACATAGGCGTTGACATCGGGGGGACTAATATCAAATATGGTATGGTTTCCTCTTCAGGCAGAATACTGGCCTGCGGAATTATCCCTTCTTGTAAAACCTCAGGCAAAAAAGGGGTTCTGCGCAATCTGAGAAAAGGGATTGATTCTCTGCTGGTTTCAGCTAAACAAAGTAAATTTAAGATAAACAGCATTGGGATAGGGGTTCCCGGGACAGTCGATCTCCCAAAAGGGAGAATAATCGGGATACCACCTAATCTGCCTTTTATGGCGGATTTTTCTTTGAGAAAATATCTCAGAAGATTTTACCCTTACCCGATTTATGTGGATAACGATGCCAATGTGATGGCTTTAGCTGAATATAAATTTGGAGCGGCAAAGGGATATAAAAATTGCATCTGTATCACTTTGGGAACCGGAATAGGAAGCGGCGTAATCCTTGAAGGAAAGCTTTTTCGCGGCTCTTCTTTTGTGGGACCAGAGTTCGGGCACACTTCCATTTATTTCAGCGGCATCAGATGTCACTGTGGTAATTACGGATGCGTGGAAATGTATGCTTCTGAGCCAGCGATGCTGAAAAGAGCGAAAGAGCTTCTGAAAAAAAATCGAGGCTCGATTCTTTATCAACTTTCTCAGGGGGATTTGAATAGATTAAAGGCAAAAGATTTGTTTCTGGCTGAGAAGTTAAAGGATAAAGTTTCTCAAAAGGTTATTCAGGAGACTGCTTGTTATCTGGGGACGGCTCTTTCCAGTGCCGTAAATTTGATTAATCCGGAGATTGTGGTGGTTGGTGGTGGGGTGGCTCTTTCTGCTGGAGTGAATTTTTTCAAGATGATTGAGAAAGAGATAAAAACGAGGGCTTTTCCTTCAGCTACTAAGAATTTAAAAATCGTAAAAGCAAAATTAGGAAATGATGCGGGTTTTATTGGTGCTTCGATTTTAGGGGAAGAGCTTGATACACAGTAGCCCATCTTGCCCTCAAGGTGGGATAAGTTTTCCGTAGTTCTTAGGGGAGGAGCTCGTCTCCTCCCGTTTTTTTGTAGGGGCGTATAGCAAATACGCCCCTACATCCTTTTGACCTCACCCTGACCCTCTCCTGAGAGGAGAGGGAACGAATTTGTCATTCATTTTTCATCTTGTATCTATCATCAGTCATTTGTCATCCGTCATTGTATTTTGAAATCCTTGACACCCAAATAGCTTTTCTTTATATTCCGCCAGAAGGTTAACTCAGAAAATTTTGTTTGAAGGAGAAAAAAATTGTCTGAACAATCCAAACCAGAACAGGATTTAAGTCAACTGCTCTTGCATCGCCGGGAAAAGCTCAAGGCACTGCAGGAAAAGAAAATCAACCCTTATCCTTGTTTTTTCAAAAGAACCTATACCTCGAAAGAGATTTGCGACAGTTTTGAAAAATTGGAAACAGAAACTACTCCAGTCAGCGTCTGCGGAAGGATAATCTCCCTGCGGTCTCACGGCAAGAGCGCATTTTTCCATATCCTGGATGGAGATGGAAAGATACAGGTATACCTGAAATCTGATGAGGTGGGGGAGGAGAAATACAAACTGTTTGAGCTATTTGACATTGGCGATTTCATCGGTGTTACGGGAAAAGTCTTCAAGACTCGCACCGGTGAGAAAACCGTACGGTCAGAAGATTTCCAGTTGCTTTCCAAATCTTTACACCCCCTGCCTGAGAAATGGCATGGGTTACAGGATAAGGAGCTCAGGTACAGGCAGAGATATTTGGATTTGATTACCAATCCTGAAGTAAAGGAGACTTTTATTCTGAGAACCAGGATTCTATCCTGTATCAGAAAATTCTTGGATAGCCAGGGTTTCCTTGAAGTTGAGACACCCGTATTACAGCCAGTCTATGGAGGAGCCTTTGCCAGACCTTTCATCACCCATCATAATGCCCTGGACATAGACTTGTATTTGCGGATAGCTGACGAGCTTTACCTGAAACGACTGATAATCGGAGGGCTGGAGAAAGTTTACGAGGTGTGCAAAGATTTCAGAAATGAGGGGATGGACAAAAACCATAATCCCGAGTTCACCATGCTGGAATTGTACCAGGCTTATGCTGATTATAGTGATATAATGGAGCTATGCGAGAAGCTTTTCAACTTCATCGCCTTAGAACTTTTTAACACCAATAAGATTAGATTTCAAGATGAGGAAATAGATTTATCCCCTCTCTGGAGAAGGATTTCTTTCTGGGAATCGATTGAGAAGTATACCGGGGTTGACCTTTCTCGAGCAGAGGAGAAAAAGATCAGAGAATTTGCCCAGGATTTAGGGTTGAAAAGCGACCCGACTATACGCATCGGTAAGATCATAGAGTCTATTTTTGAAGCAAAAGTCCAGCCTAATCTGATCCAGCCAACTTTTATATTGGATTATCCTGTGGAGATGTCACCTTTTGCTAAAAAGCATAGGGAAAAAGAAGGTTTAACTGAAAGGTTTGAAGGGTTTATTGCCGGGGCTGAGCTAATGAATGCCTTCTCTGAGCTGAACGACCCTTTGGACCAGAGGGAAAGGTTCGAACAGCAGGCTAAATTCAAGCAGATGGGGGATGAGGAAGCACAGGTTTTAGATGAGGATTTTCTTAAGGCAATGGAATATGGTATGCCGCCAACCGGAGGCCTAGGGATCGGCATCGATAGGCTGGTGATGCTTTTCACCAATTCAACCTCAATTAGGGATGTGATATTTTTCCCCCAGATGAAACCGGAAAGTTAAATTTCGTTCTGTGAATTTGAAGTCACCTTGAGGTACTAAGAAGTAGACAGCAGACAGCATACAGTAGACAGGGAATAACAGGTAGGGGCGAGGTTGCCTCGCCCTTTAATAAAGGTTCTATGTAGCCGTAAGTCTAATGGATCCGTTTCTCAGGACTTCAGTTTGCGATTTTTGGAGTGCATCGTCCGTGACGATGTATATTATAGCATAATGAACTCACCCTGAATCCCCCGCCGTTGGCGGGGCAGGCCTCTCTTACAAAGAGAGGGACTAAAACTCCCCTTCTCTTGTTAAGAGAAGGGGCCAGGGGATGAGTTCGATAACCTGCAGTAATGCTTATGATTGGCAAGACAATTTCTCATTATAAGATTTTAGAAAAGCTAGGCGAGGGTGGGATGGGGGTAGTGTATAAAGCCCAGGACATCAAACTTCAACGTCTGGTCGCTCTCAAGTTCTTGCCTCCTCACATTGCTGATAGTCCTGAGGAAAAAGCCCGCTTTATCCAGGAGGCACAGTCTGCTTCTGCTCTAAATCATCCAAATGTCACCACGATTTATGGGATTGAGGAAAGTTCAGAAGGGTTATTTATAGCAATGGAATATATTGAGGGGAGAACTCTAAAGCAGACAATTGAAAAGGAGACCCTTTCAATAAAAAAGGTTTTAGATATTGGAATTCAGGTTTGTGAAGGATTAACTGCAGCTCACAAGAAAGAGATAGTTCATCGTGATATAAAATCAGATAACATAATGGTGACAAAGGATGGCTTAGCAAAGATAATGGACTTTGGTCTGGCAAAGCTTAAGGGAGCTACCAAGCTTACTCAGACTGGCTCAACCTTAGGCACCCTTGCTTATATGTCGCCGGAGCAAGCTCAGGGTGAGGAAGTCGAACATAGGTCAGATATTTTCTCCTTTGGAGTGGTTTTATATGAGCTTTTGACCGGAAAGTTACCTTTTGAGGGAGAGCATCAAGCTGCTATTATTTACTCTATCATTAACGAAGACCCTCAGCCAATAGCTCGTTTCAATAACCAGGTTTCAGCTAAGTTAGAGGATATGGTTTTCAAGGCACTGGCAAAAGACAGAGAAGAAAGGTATCAACACGCTGATGAACTGTTAGCGGATTTGAGAAGAGAAAAGAAGAGTTTAGAATATGTGAAAACAGCCGTAGCAACAAAGCCCATCGAATCTCCTAAGCCAGCCATAGCAGTGTTGTATTTACAAAATCTCTCTGAGAAGAAAGGGGATGAATATTTCGCCGCTGGAATGACCGAAGATATTATCACCCAACTTTCCAAAATTGGGGGCTTGCTGGTTACTTCCAGAAGCGATGTTGAGCAGTTCAAAAACAAGCCTGTAAACCTTAAAGAAGTGGCTAATAGATTGAGAGTAAACTATGTAATGGAAGGTTCTGTCCGCAAATATGGGAATAAAATCAGAATCACCTGCCAGTTGATTAAAGCCAGTGATGGATTTCACGCCTGGGCAGATAGCTATGACAGGCAGATGGAGGATTTGTTCGCCATTCAGGCAGATGTGGCCAAAGAGGTAGCCCAGGCATTGAGGGTTGCCCTTGCTCCGCCAGAATTAGCGATGATTGAAAAGAAGCCCACCCTGAATGTGCGGGCGTACAACTATTACTTGCAGGGACGGGAATATTATTTCGGAGGAGGAGCTAGCACTAAAGAAGGCTTAGAATTGTCAATTAAGATGTTTGAGAAAGCCTTAGAAGCTGATTCCAACTTTGCCTTAGCCTATTCAGGGTTATCGAACTGTTATTCCTCCTATGTGATGTTCAATGTCGACCCTAAGAAATCTTGGCTAGAAAAAGCTCGAAGTGCCAGCTTAAAGGCACTTGCCTTAGACCCTAATTTAATTGAGGCTCATTACTCCCTCTCCAGGTTGTACCGGACAGAGGGGAAAACCGACAAGGCCATACAAGAGGCAGAAGAAGCAGTCAAAGCCAATCCTAATTACGGAGAAGCCTGGAGGCTTCTAGGAACATGGTGTAGAACTAACGGTCAATATGCCAAAGCTGAAAGCGCGTTGATGAGAGCATTAGAGATGAACCCTACTGATCCCCAATTATTTGGGGCTATTATATTATTATACTCATGCTGTGGTAAGGAAGAGAAGGTAGAGGAATATTTTAACAAAGGATTAGAGGTTCAACCTCACAATTGGCGTCTATACGATGCAATGAGTACTTATTACCTTGGTAGGGGTGAGTTGGAGGAAGCCAAAAGAATGGCTCATAAATCTTTGAATATTAACCCGCGAAATACTAGTGCTCAATGGGCTTTAATGCAAATCTCTTTGATGTTAGGAGAAGTCGACAGTGCTTTTCATTATATAAATGAATACCATCGGCAAAATCCAAATGGGGAGTTGTTTGTAGAGTTGGTTTACTTGGAGCTGATGAGAGGAAACAAAGAACAGGCGAAAACCTATCTGGACTCCTGCATCCAGTTCAATCAACCTTTAATTAAAGAATCTGAAGGTCTACCCAATGAATATTACCATCGTTCAAGAATAGCCTTAGCTTATGCACTTATGGAAGAACATAAAGGAGCCTTGGAGCAAGCGGAAAGCGTGAGGAAAAGTTTAGGGGAATCTCTGCTAAGCGTGGAATGGGCTAGCAGGGAGATTGTTCAATACCTCAGTTGTGTTTATTCCCTTACAGGACAAAAAGAAGAGGCGGTGCAAGTGCTGGAGTTTTTAGTGGAGAATAATTTTATGACGCCTGCTTACATAAAATTGCACCCTTGGTACAAGAATTTAGCTGGTTATCCAGCGTTTGAGGAATTGGTTAAATAACTCACCCTGAATCCCCCGCCCGTACGGGGGCAGGCCTCTCTTACAAAGAGAGGGACTTATGTTCCCCTTCTCTTCGTAAGTCGGAGATCCCGCCGAAAGCGGGGAGAAGGGGACAGGGAATGAGTTCGAGAACTGAGCGTAATACGTTATGATTGGTAAGACAATTTCACAGTCTGAACTCACCCTGAATCCCTCTCTTAAAAAGAGAGGGACTTATGTTCCCCTTCTCTTGTTAAGAGAAGGGGACAGGGGATGAGTTCGAGAACATAAACATGAACAAAACGGTTGTCCGGGCAGCCAAAGTGCTTTGTCGTGATCTTCGAAAAAGATCAACCCGAAGTGAACAAATATTTTGGGACGCAGTACGGGACAGAAAAATATTGGGAAAGAAATTTCTTCGCCAGTATCCCATATTCTTCCAATACACGAACAGGAATGCATTTTTTATTGCAGATTTCTATTGTCATGAAAAACGACTGGTAGTGGAAATCGATGGCAAGAATCATGACCTCCAGAAAGAGTACGATGAACTGAGATCGTATATCATAAATAATATGGGTATCAATGTAATCCGTTTTCGAAACGGGCAGATAGTCAATAACCTTGAAGGAGTTTTAGTCAGGCTAAAAACCGTTCTTTATGAAGGAACTCACCCTGAATCCCTCTCTTAAAAAGAGAGGGACTTGTATTCCCCTTCTCTTGTTAAGAGAAGGGGTAGGGGATGAGTTCAATGAGACTCATATCCTGAAGGAATGGAGAATGCTCCAAATTAAAAAAAACTCACCCTGAATCCCTCTCTTAAGAAGAGAGGGACTAATGCCCCCCTTCTCTTGTTAAGAGAAGGGGCCAGGGGATGAGTTCGAGAATTAGCAGAAATTAATTTATGTCTTACGAACTATTCATCGCCAGAAGATATCTAAGGTCAAAAAGGAAATCGAAATACCTTTCGGTCATCACGCTGATCTCCATAGGCGGGGTACTAATCGGGGTTGCGGCTTTGACCTTTGTCCTTTCAATGATGAACGGGTTCGAGAGGGAGGTTCGCTCTCGCATTATCGGAACAACTGCGCATGTGACTGTGCTTTCTTCTGAAGAAGAGGGGATTCAAGACTACCAGAAGCTTGTGCCTTCGATCAAGTCGAATCCGCAGGTTATGGGAGTTGCACCTTTCATCTATTTTAAAGCTGCCATAGCCTCAAAGGAAAGCTCAGACGGGATTGTCATCCGGGGCATTGACCCGGAACAGGAAAAAAACGTTACTGAGATCGAGAATGACTTAATTGCCGGGTCTTTTGATTTAAAAGAGAAAGAAGGCGAGTTACCTGGCATCGTGTTGGGTGGAACCTTAGCTGATAGGTTAAGGGTGAAGATCGGGGATGAGGTAATCCTTTTTTCGATTAACAAGGAAACCGTTTCTGCCGCCTTCCTTTCTCCTAAGGCTACCAAGTTCAAAGTGGTGGGGATTTTTGAGACCGGAATGTATGAATATGATTCCAACTTGGCTTATGTTTCCCTCGGGTCTGCACAGAAAATTTTGAGTTCGGGAAGCTCAGTGACCGGACTGCAGGTAAAAATCTCCAACTTCTATAAAGCAGAAAAGGTGGCAAAAGAGTTTGATTCAAAATTAGGACCGAACTATTATGCCACTGACTGGATGCACCTGCATAAGAACCTTTTCTCCTGGATGGCTCTGGAGAAATATGCTATGTTCATAGTCCTGAGCCTGATTGTGGCTGTGGCTGCCTTCAATATCATCAGCACTCTGATAATGGTCGTGATAGAGAAAAGAAAAGAGATCGGCATTTTGAAATCGATGGGAGCTACTTCAGGCTCTATTATGAGGATTTTTATGTTAGAAGGGCTGGTCTCAGGCATAGTGGGCACGATTCTGGGTAGTGTTTTAGGATTTCTCCTGTGCTGGATTCAGAAGACTTTCAAACCGATCTCGCTGCCACCGGAGATATATTTTATCTCAACTCTGCCAATAGATATGCGGCTTTTCGATTTTCTGGTAGTGGCCTTGGCTGCAGTAGGCATAACCTTTTTAGCTACTATTTATCCGGCTTACAGAGCTTCGCAGATGTTGCCGGTTGAGGCGATTAGATATGAATAAAAAAAGGTTTAAGGGTTCAAAGATTCAAGAGTTCAAGGGTAGACTCCCCAAGCTCCTTGTGGATGTTATCATCCACAAGGGAGGAAGATGCCGAGGATGATAACATCCTCGGCGAGCAAATAAATAAATTAAATATATTCAGAAAACTGGCGAAAATAGATATATAGGGAAAGCGAATTGACAAATAAAGATGCAGTTTTAGAGGCTAAAGGAGTTTTTCGGAGTTTCCAAACAGGTTCGGTGATTCTGGACGTATTAAAGGGTGTGGACCTGGAAATCTATCAGGGAGAGATAGTTGCGTTAATCGGTCCTTCAGGATCAGGAAAAAGCACCCTGTTACACATTTTAGGGGCTTTAGATCGACCAGACAAAGGTTCAATCAATCTTGACTCTGTAGAGGTTTTCTCATTGAACGATAAAGAGTTAGCTTATCTGAGAAATAGAACCGTAGGATTCGTTTTCCAGTTCCATCACCTTTTGCCTGAGTTCTCAGCTTTGGAAAACGTTATGCTGCCTAAGTTGATTGCTGGAGAAGGAATAAAGAGTATCGAGAACAAAGCGATGGAGTTACTTGACGAAGTAGGCCTCAAAGACAGGAAAGATCACAAGCCCGGAGAGTTGTCCGGGGGTGAACAGCAAAGGGTAGCAGTTGCCAGGGCTTTGATCAACGACCCCAAGATAGTGATTGCGGATGAGCCTTCAGGTAATTTAGACCGGAATACAGCCGAAAGCCTGCATAATCTGATCCTTGAGCTGAACCGCAGCAGAAACCAGACTTTCGTGCTGGCAACGCATAACCTTGAATTAGCTCAAAGAGCCAATCGTATATTCAGATTGAAGGACGGGCAAGTGGAGCCGGCTAAATTTTAAATGAGATTGAAAAAATATGTTGTGTGATGATTGCAAGAAAAAAGAAGCTACTATTCAGATAACTCAGATCATAGATAATCAGAAGATGACCTTGAACCTGTGTCAGAAATGTGCGGAGAAAAGGGGTTTTAGCAGTCCTTTTGCAGGGGTTCCTTTTCCCTTGGCTGAGTTTTTATCCAGTATGATTTCATCTGGTCCAACAGGATCGGGGATGGGAAAGAAGACTCTATCCAGAACGGAGAAGGAAACCAAATGCCCCAACTGCGGGATGACTCTCTCTCAATTTGCCCAGCGCGGAAGATTAGGATGCGGAAGCTGTTATAGGACTTTCAGAACCCAGCTTAAAGACCTTCTGAGGAAAATCCATGGCTCAGATCGTCATCGGGGTAAAATACCCAACCTGCCTGGAGTGCAGATGGAATATCTGAAAGAGGAAAGAAAGCTTCAGGAGGAGCTTAAGAAGGCTATAGATGAAGAGGACTTTGAAATGGCTGCATCGATCCGGGATAAGATAAAAAATCTTCAGGAGAAAAAGTAGATATGTTCGAAGATTTAGTGAAAAAACCTGCGGCCTGGCTAAGCGGTGAAGGGGAAAACTCGGAGATAGTTTTGTCCAGCCGGGTAAGACTGGCTCGCAATATCTGTGCGGTTCCTTTCCCCTCAGTTGCACAGTCAGGCGAGCGGGAGAAGGCCGTCTCCTTCGTCCTGGGAGCCATTCAGAAAAGCTCGAGGCTTGCATCCGGACAATTCTATAACTCTTGTGACCTTTCTCCTCTGGATAGAGATTTTCTCATAGAAAGACATCTGGTAAGCCCGGAGTTTATGAAGGAGGGGAATTCTAAAGCCCTGTATATTGGGGAGGGAGAAAAGATCAGCCTGATGATAAATGAGGAGGACCATCTTCGGATTCAAGCCCTTAAATCCGGGCTGGAGATAAAGAGCGCGTTTGAGCTGGCAGATAAGGTTGACAGCGAATTATCCAGTTCTCTGGAATTCGATTTCGATCCGGATTTCGGTTATCTGACATCTTGCCCGACCAATGTAGGAACCGGGATGAGAGCTTCGGTCTTAATCCATCTTCCAGGACTGGTTTTGACTAAAGAGATAGAAAACGTCATCTCCCAGGTAACCAAATTAGGTTTAACTGTAAGAGGGTTTTATGGAGAAGGCTCAGACGTTTTAGGTAACCTATTTCAGATCTCCAACCAGACTACTTTAGGGAAATCTGAAGAGGATTTAATCGAAAGCTTAGAGAAGGTCACTTTGCAAATCATCGAATATGAAAATAATTCCCGAAATACCTTGTACCGAGAAGCCAGGGAGCAGATCGAGGATAAGATCTGGAGAGCTTTCGGGATTTTGCAGAATGCCCGGGTGATTACCTCCACTGAGGTAACCAATCTGTTATCTGCCATCCGGCTGGGTCTGGGAATGGGAACCATCACCCAGGTCCCTTTAAGCGTAATTAATCAGATTTTGCTTATCTCTTTTCCAGCTCATCTGCAGAAATATTTTAACCGGGAGATGGACCCAAACCAGAGGGACATTCAACGGGCAGAACTGATCAGGGAAAAATTAAAGGGAACGACTTGAAAATGATTTGACTTTTCCGTTCGTTCTCTTAAATTGAATATAGATGACGTATCTAAAATAGACGGAGATAATTTATGAACGAGATGTTCTCAGAAAAAGCCAGGAAGGTAATCGAGTACGCCAGAGACGAAGCCTCCAGGCTCAGACATGATTATATTGGAACCGAACATCTCCTCTTAGGCTTGACAAGGTTAGGGGAGGGGAGGGCTATTGAAATCCTTACCAACA
This sequence comes from Candidatus Zixiibacteriota bacterium, assembly GCA_030692925.1. Taxonomy (GTDB): domain Bacteria; phylum Zixibacteria; class MSB-5A5; order MSB-5A5; family RBG-16-43-9; genus RBG-16-43-9. The sequence goes on from JAUYBY010000064.1 coordinate 33,252, forward strand.
TAGGGATAGATTTATCAGAACTCAAGCAGTCGATAGAGGATGTGGTCCAGCCTTCAGGCGGAACTCTGACTATGGGTCAGCTTCCCTTAACTGCTCGAGCCAAAAAGACCTTAGAGGTTTCAAGCCAGGAAGCCAGGGCTTTGAAAGCCAAAGAGATAGATACCGAGCACATACTTTTAGCACTGCTCAGAGATGAAGAGGGTGTAGCCGCTCAGGTTCTATCGATGTATGATATTGATTATAAAGAAGCTTATGAAGAACTAAAGAACATTCAGTTGGGAAAACCATCCTCCTATGGAAGGAAAAGGAAAAAGAGCAAAACCCCGGCTTTGGACCATTTTGGAAGAGACTTGACAGAATTTGCTCGTAAGGGGAAATTAGACCCGATAATCGGGAGGGAAAACGAAATCGAAAGGGTTTCTCAGATACTTTCTCGCAGAAAGAAGAATAATCCGGTTTTAATAGGCGAGCCAGGAGTCGGTAAGACCGCAATTGCTGAAGGTTTAGCCGAGAAAATCGTAGAAGGAAAGGTTCCGCAAACCTTGGAGAATAAAAGGATTGTGACCCTGGATATGGCTTCTTTAGTAGCAGGTACAAAATATAGAGGCCAGTTTGAGGAGCGGATGAAGGCGGTGATGAACGAGATTATCAACTCCAAAGACGTCATTATATTCATAGATGAGCTTCACACCATCGTGGGAGCAGGTGGAGCTGAAGGGTCTTTAGATGCTTCCAACATATTCAAGCCAACCTTGTCTCGTGGTGAAATCCAGTGTATTGGTGCAACCACACTTAACGAATATAGAAAATATATCGAGAAAGATGGTGCTTTGGAAAGAAGGTTCCAGATAGTGATGGTTGATCCTCCGAGTACTGCTGATACTATCAAAATTTTACAGGGCTTAAGGCAGAAATATGAAGAGCATCACAAGATAAAGATAAATGATGAGGCAATTGAAGCTGCGGTCAAGCTTTCTGATAGGTACATCTCCGGCAAGTTTCAGCCGGATAAAGCCTTAGATGTCATAGATGAGGCAGGTTCCAGGGCTCATCTTTCCACTTATACCAAGCCCCCGGAGTTCGGAGAATTAGAGCAGGGGATCCTTCAGCTTCAGAAAGACAAGGATTTAGCTGTAAAAAATCAAGAGTTTGAAAAGGCGGCTCAACTCAGGGATGAGCTGAAGTTCAAAAAGGAAGAGCTGGAATCTCTCAAAAGAAAATGGGAAGAGGAAAAAAGCAAAGAAGTAGTCATCTTAACGGCTGAGGATATTGCCCAGGTGGTCTCAAAGATGACCGGCATTCCGGTTTTCAGATTAGAGGAGAAAGAATCAAAGAAGCTTCTGCGCATGGAAGAGGAGATCAAGAAAAGGCTGGTTGGTCAGGATGAGGCAGTTGCTGCCATTACCAAAGCCATTCGCAGGTCAAGGGCAGGCTTAGGAGACCCCAGAAGACCGATCGGCTCTTTTATCTTCTTAGGTCCTACAGGCGTGGGAAAAACCGAGCTGGCTCGCTGCTTAGCTGCATTCCTGTTTGAGGATGAGGAGTCTTTAGTCAGGATCGATATGTCTGAATATATGGAGAAATTCTCAATCTCCCGTTTGATAGGTGCGCCTCCGGGATATGTGGGTTATGAGGAGGGCGGACAGCTTACAGAAAAGGTCAGGCGAAAACCATATTCGGTCGTGCTCTTAGACGAGATCGAAAAAGCCCATCCAGAGGTCTTCAATATCCTTTTGCAGATGTTGGATGATGGAGCATTAACTGACAGTTTCGGCAGGAGGGTCGATTTCAAGAACACCGTGATTATTATGACCTCGAATATGGGTACCCGGGAGATAAAATCCGGAAAAGCCATGGGGTTTCAGAAGGATGATTTAGTCTCCTCTTATGACCAGATGAAACATAAGATCACGGATGAACTCAAGAGGACTTTCAACCCTGAGCTTCTAAACCGGATCGATGAGGTGATTATCTTCAAGCCCTTAGGAATGGAGGAGATAATGCAGATAATCGAGATACTTCTTAAGGATGTGTCAAAGCTCCTGTCTGAAAAGGGTATTTCCCTTGAGCTGACTGATAAAGCCAAAGAGTTCTTAGCAGAGAAGGGTTATAATCCAACCTTCGGAGCCAGACCCTTAAAAAGAGCTATTCAGAAGTATCTGGAAGACCCTCTGGCAGAAGAAATCCTTAAAGGGCAGTTCAAAAGAGAATGTCAGGTGCTCGTAGACCGTGGAGGAGATGACAGCCTCAGCTTCAGTATAAAGGTCAGAGAGGAAGAGGAGATAAAGAAATCTGTGAAGTCATAAACAGATTGTTCTTACCTGGAAAGAATCACAGGGACACGGCATGCCGTGTCCCCTTTTTCATTTAAACTACAGAAAATACCTGCCCGAATTCTGCCTTGTTAAGCTTGGCTTTCCGTTCTTCGGGCATTGAAAACAGGACAAATCTTATCCCAAATCAAAGAATTTCATTTTGTTCTTGACAAGTACTTTTTACAGCTTATAATGAAGTGGAAACCTTTAAAAACAGATTTGAAGAAAGGAGTTAACTATGAGAAAAACTCCTACAACTTTCTTTCTATTGTTTGCTATTATTCTCTTTTATTCCCACCCTCTCGTTTTTGCCCAGGACCCTGGCACGCCAGATACAGTAAGGTTTTTGTCCTGTGGTTCTTATGTGTCCTGTCCTCCTTGCACCGGAAGGGCTGTTGTCCCGATAGTTGTAGTGAACGATGAGCCTTTGAGGGAGATCCTGATCAGCCTTAGGTGGACCGGCGCTATGGTCATAGATTCGGTCGTTTTCTTGGGTGAAAGATCCCGCACTATGCATCAGACCTTTTTTGAACCATATAATTCGGTAAAGGTAGTGGTGTTCGGCGGGATCGTTTTTTTAGGTGAGGAACCGATTCCGCCCGGCAATGGGGTGCTGATAAACTTATTCTTCACAGTTCAGGATACTGGCTCCGTTAGGATCGACACTGCACAAACGCCGATACCGGAGAGTTTCTACTTTATAGATGATAGGGATCATTATTTTTTACCACGTTTTTACCCGTTTGAATTCCAGATCAGGGGATATAGCACCCTGCTGGGTGACGTCAATCAGGACGGTCATATCACTGTCTCTGATGTAATCCGATTAGTTGATTATCTGTTCAAAGAGGGTCGTACTCCTGGATATCCTCCATCCGGAGACGTAACCGGTGATGGGAAGCTTGGAATGGTTGATGTCATCTACTTAGTGAATTTTCTTTTCAGAGGAGGACCGGCGCCTGGAGGGGGTTGCTTCTGTGCTTATTAGAAACGTGATTTTGATACCTGCCAGGAAAAAAGAAATCAGAAAAATCATTGAGTCTTAGATAGATTTCCCTTGCCAAAAAGGAAAAAGTTTATTAACTTTTAAACCCAAGTCTCCGTATAAGGGAATTGGGTTTAAATTTTGTCGTAATTATCGTTAGAAGGAGGAGGTATTTTTAATGGCTCATAAAAAAGGTGTAGGAAGTTCCAAAAATGGAAGGGATTCCCAAGGTCAGAGATTAGGAGTCAAGCGCTTTTCCGGGGAAAAGGTCTTAGCTGGCTCTATCTTAGTTCGGCAGAGAGGGACTAAAATCCATCCGGGACTAAATGTGGGAATGGGCAAGGATGATACCCTTTTTGCCAGAATTACAGGGCTGGTCAAATTCGAGAATAAGGGAAGGGACAGGAAAACAGTTAGCGTTTACGCTTAAAATTTTTGTCCTTTCTTGATAAATATTTCACAAGGTTTGGTTTATATTTCGTAGGGCAAGGCCTGAGTTCACAAGTAAAATTTATTCAGTCATTGCGAGCGAATGAAATGAGCGAAGCAATCCCTCTACTGTGTGGAGATTGCTTCGTCGGTCAGATGACCTCCTCGCAATGACAATAGAGGAAGCAATTCTGAAGGGTTGCCCTACAAAAAAACTATAAATCTCTGTTGGTCAGGAGACCAACAGAGAGCATCACGTAGGGGCGACCCGCGTGGTCGCCCGCAGGTCCGAGTCAATTTAAAATAAAACTGCTCTTTAAAATTCAAACTTTTCCTTGGATGAAACCGATCGGCATCTTTTTGAGCGGCTGCGGCTACCAGGATGGCACCGATATCTGGGAGGCGGTGCTGCTATATTATTTCTTGGAACAAAGAAAGGTGAAAACTGTTTTCTTTTCTTCTCCGCCCATTAATCCCCAGAAAAACTCAAGCGGCGAGAAAACCTCTTTGCCCCATCAAGACTTCTTTTCAAAGACTGCTATGCTGGTTCGTGGAAATCTGAAAGAGCTAAAAGAAACCGGCTCGGATACCCTTTCTGCCCTGATACTGACAGGCGGTGAAGGTATACTGAAGAATTTTACCCAATCGGAGGAGAAAAATCCGATCTTAAAAGTCGATCCAGAGTTGAAAAAATTCATCCGGGAGATTTACCGGCGTAAAAAGCCGATTGCCGCCTGTGGAGTGGCTTCTGTGGTGCTCGCTTCCTGTTTGAAGGACCTGGTCGATTCTCCTCCGACTTTGACCTCAGGTAACGATCCGGAACTGTCCAGCCAGCTTGAGAAAATGGGGGTCAATCACGTAATAACCAAGGCTTCTGAAGCGGTGATAGATTCTGAGAACCGGCTGGTAACCACTCCCGGCTCCCAGATAAAGGCAAACATTACTGACCTGGGCGCAGGTCTGAATAATTTAATCGATGGAATATTAGAGTTAACCAAATAGTCCCCCGCCAGGGGCGGGGGAAGGAGGATCTATGAGAGAAATCTCAGTAAAGGACATCATAAGTACTGTAAAAAACCTCTGCATTGATGCCAACTACAATTTAGGCGAAGATGTGGAGAAAGCTTTGAAGGAAGGATACCAGAAAGAGGAGTCCCCGACTTCAAAGGAGACTTTAAACCAGATTTTGGAGAACGTGCAGATAGCCAAGCAAGGGGAATTCCCCTTGTGCCAGGATACCGGGTTTGCGGTGGTCTTCGTGGATATGGGGGATCAGGTTTTCGTAAAGGATGGAAATTTATTCGATGCGATCAATGAAGGGGTCAGACAGGGATATAAGGAAGGATATTTGAGGAAATCCATCTTAGGCGACCCTATCGAAAGGAAAAATACCGGGGATAATACTCCAGCGGTCATACATATGAATGTGGTCAAAGGAGATAAATTGACCATTACCGTTGCTCCCAAGGGCGGCGGAAGCGAGAATATGTCCGAGGTCAAGATGATGAAACCTTCGGATGGTGTAGAAGGAGTAAAGGAGTTTGTAATCGATATGGTCAGGAGATCAGGCTCCAATCCCTGCCCGCCAATAATCGTCGGCGTGGGAATCGGCGGAACCTTCGAGAAGTGCGCGGAGATGGCTAAAAGAGCACTTTTAAGACCGGTGGGTGACAGGAATCCGAATCCTTTTTATGCCAAATTAGAAGAGGAATTACTGGAGAAGGTCAACAAGTTAGGGATAGGTCCTCAGGGTTTTGGAGGAAGGGTGACTGCTTTAGACGTGCATATAGAGACCTTCCCCTGCCACATAGCTTCTTTCCCGGCCGCGGTCAATATCCAGTGTCATGCGGCAAGACATAAAGAGGCGGTTATCTAAAAAATAGAAAAGATCAAAAATTGGAGGTAAAAATGCCGGAACCTAAAAAAATCACTACCCCTTTGACTGACCAGGTGGTCGAGAGTTTAAATGCAGGAGATAATGTTTTGATCACCGGCGAGATCTACTCAGCCCGGGATGCTGCCCATAAGAAAATGGTGGAGATGTTAGACCGGGGTGAGAAGCTGCCTTTCGATTTGAAAGGGCAACTGATTTACTATGTAGGACCTTCACCTGCCCGTCCAGGCAAGGTGATCGGCTCTGCTGGACCAACTACCTCAGGCAGGATGAACAAATATGCTCCCAGAATCCTACAGTCCGGGTCAAAAGGGATGATCGGCAAGGGAGAGATGGGGGCTGCAGTATCAGAAGCTCTGAAAAAATATAAAGGGGTTTATTTTGCAGCGGTGGGCGGTGCTGCAGCTTTGATTGCCAGATCGATCATCGCCAACGACCTGGTTGCCTGGGAAGAATTAGGAGCTGAGGCGATCCGCAAGTTCAAGGTAAAAGATTTTCCAGCAATCGTGGTTCAGGATTGTCACGGAGGTAACCTTTATCAAGAGGGGGTAAAGAAATACCAGCGAGCTTAAGGATAAAGCTTGTTGCGGGTAGCCTGGAGCAAGTAGCTGAAATACAAAATGGTAGGTCAGGAGCCTTGTGCTCCTGACCTACTACTACGTAGATTCGACTCTAATATACTCAAGATTCCTGCATCAACGGTTCCGTCGAATTTGCGGGCAAACAAGCCTTGACTTGCCATCAAGAAATCGGCGTCTTTGGATGTGAAGTCTCTTGGACGTAACTTTATTGTTCCTATCGGCACCCAGTCAATGGTCCTTTTATCGTCGTTCACGATAATTCCCTTGTAGTTAGTATTCATTATTACCGTCTGAAAGAATCCTTCATCAGGTATGAAGGTGTGCCGATAGAATCTCTTGAGCCTTTTGACCTCAGGACTGTAGCATACAAATTCACAAAACTTCCTGCTCAAGATCATCCACTGATTTCCGATATAAGGAGTCACGCCTCGAAGATACGGTCGCTTCATAGGAGTGCGTAGTATCCTCTTGCTAAACTCGATAAAGTAGTTCTGTATTCGATTTAGTGTCTCAGGACGAACCTTTCTCTGGTTAGCCACCTTGATAAAATCGTTTCCTCTATTGCGGCTAAGAAAGCCTTGGATGTGCGTCTGCGACTTGAGGGGGAAATCCTGTGCGCTAAGGTTTATGAAAAATTCCCATTCCGAGCTGATCTTCAATAACTCCTCGATGCCTCGCAATTCAGCATCTACCATGCTGTATCCCCCCCAAAGAATGCTTTGGCTTTTCAGCAAGGATGCGTTGTTGGCAAAGCTTGACAAGAAATCTTGTATCTCCGTCTGTAATCCAAGGCCTGACCTCTTGTCCACGTGTACCAAGTAGTAGTTGGCGGGATGGAAAATTGCCCTAAAGAGTCTTTTGAACTGGCCGGGATACCGATGCACCAAGATGAAGTATGCGATCATGTCCTTAACAATCTCCTATGATCTGTATCTTCTCAATAATTCGCGGGAAACTAACTCTGCACAGCCTTTTTCACTCGTGAAAACCGAGGCTACGGGCAACTGTCCCCCCAGTTATTGAGAAGATACTATAAGTTGTATCTCTTTTGATGCTTCAGCAATAGGAATTGCCGAAGCTCTTTAGTCTGTTGGCATCGGCACTTCCTTATGCCGATGTATCAAAAAAAGTTAGGGCAGTAGGCTCCTGACCTACAAAACTGCAACCATCATGAAATACATAAGCCAATCTACGATTGCTTTCATTGAACTCCTCGGGTACTTCTACTAAAAGACAAAAGCAACAAACACGGGATTGCAAACAATAATCCTATGAGGAAATTCTCAAAGATAAATCTATATTGGATTCCCGTGGGGCAATACCGCTGACAAGTATTATCGTTGTGCTAAGTCTCTCGAACATACCACGTCAGGAACTGTCTCAACTCAATTTACACTTTTCTAATCTGTATGTCAACAAAATTCCCAGGTAACCACTAATAAGAACCATAAAGTGGATTAAAGGATTTGAAATTGGTAAGGCAAGTTGGTCTTCTTTAGAATCTTATCCCCTCACTCTTAAGATAATAGCGTCCTGACAATCAACAAGCAAATCGCTCAATCTTGTTGAATCTGCTATAAATCAAAGCCCCAATATTTTTTTGAATTTTATATTCTTGAATTTTGTAGTAAGTTCATTTAGCACCGACTTCATTTCGGCATTCTCTTTCTCAAGTTTCTGAATATGACGCTCCTGTAATTCGTCCAACGGTAATCCCGCCTTGCCCTCAAGGCGGGATTGTTATTTTTCCCACGTTGAGGTGACGTGGGTATACCGAGATTGACCGTTGGGTCGGGGGACCCAACGGTCACAAACAGGAAAGACCCACGCTTTCCCTACGAACCTCTCTTAAAATCTTCAACAATTAGATCTATAAATTCATTCTCCAATTTTTGAGGACGCAGATGGTCGGGGTGATATGTTCGATATGCTTTCAGATTATATCCTTTTAAACTTACTTTGGCTAATTTGCGGATTTCTTTATCTGGGAAAGGGGTCATTTCAGGATTATTGAATAAGACATTTATAATATAATCAAAATCTGGACCAGTAAAAAAAATTATCAAATCTGGTTTTGCTATTCTTATTTCTCCTGGTAATAAAGGTAATTTTTCATATAATAATCGCTCAATCTCCTTGGATGGTCGCTTACTGTTGTAATCCAGTCTGTTTAAATTACTCCAGACAATGTTTCCTTCTTTATCGATATCAATAATTAATCGTTTTGCTATTTTTCTAACAACACTCCAAAACGGCTTATTGCGATAATTCCAGCCAAATTTGAATTCCCTATAACCTTCAGTCAATTTATCGATATGGGTTAAATCTTCTGAGAAGCCTAATTCTTTAATCAACCAACCATTTGTCTGTTTTCCAACAACAAATAATTTCACTTTTTGCTTTAAATATGAATCGCTAATATCGATTAAGAGGGGGTTCGATAACTCGGGATATTTTCTCTTTAGCTCAATTATATTATCCCAATATTTTTTATAGAGATTTATTAATTCATTCATATCTTCACCCCCATCTATCAAAATTAGGTCTAAAGAATTTCGAGGGGAAAATAAATCTGTAGGGGCACGGCGCGCCGTGCCCCTACGAGTCCTTTAATATTTCCTAAACACCGTTTTCATCTTCAATCTGGCAATAGCACCGCTTGGGTCTAAGTCTTTGGGACATACTTTCTGGCAGTTAAAAACGGTATGACATCTGAAGACCCCATTGTCCCTGGCGACTATGGCAATCCTTTCTTTTGCGCCGCCGTCTCTGGAATCGTCCACAAATCTCAGGGCTTTGAGCAGGGCATGAGGTCCTAAATAGTTCTCATCTTTCCCTGCGACAGGGCAGGAGCCATAGCAGGCACCGCACAAAATACAATCCAGCCAGGCCTCAATCTTTTTCCTCTGCGCAATAGTCTGGATATACTCCTTCTGGGGTGGAGTCTCCTTCGGTATAAAAAATGGCTTGATCTCTTTAAAGTGGTCAAAGAAAGGATTCAAATCCACAACTAAGTCCTTCAAGATCGGAAGATGGGATAAAGGTCTTAAGGTGATCTCGGAGCCCATAACCGAGCTCTGGGTCTTGCAGGCAAGGCGGTACATATCATTAATGTGCATAGCACAGGAGCCGCAGACTGCCTCTCTGCAAGAGGCGCGATAAGCCACAGAAGGGTCCAGATTCTCGTTTATATAAATCAACCCCTCTAAGATCGTCATTCCTTTTTCCGGCTCAAACTGGTATTTCTGGAAGTAAGGCTCACCGCCTTTATCCGGGTCATACCTGAAGATATTGAATTCTACCATATTAGTATTTCCTCTCTTCTGGTTTATACTTGGTTATCTTGACCGGGGAATAATCCAGTCTGGGCCCGGTCTCGGTGAAATAGGCTAAGGTATGCTTGAGCCAGTTTACATCATCCCTGGTCTTGAAATCGATTCTAAAATGTGACCCCCGGCTTTCCTTACGGGACAGAGCTCCTGTGGCGATCGCCTCGGCCACATCCAAATTTCCCCTCATATCATAGAACCCGATGATGTCGTAGTTATACCTTTTGCCATTAAAGGCGGGCCTGAGTTTTTTTGACTTTTCCTTTAACTCCTTGATCTTGCCCAATCCCTTAGCCATTGCCTGCTCGTTTCTGAAGATACTAAAACCTTCCACCATCACCTCGGAGAGCTCATTTTTTATCTTGTATGGGTTCCCTTCTCCGTTCCCTTTTTTCCACTGGGCAATCTTGCTTTCCTCTTTTTTCAAAGCCTCTTCCAGGGTTTTTGTCTTTGGGCCTTTTTCCTTATCCCTCACATATTCTGAAGCCCTTTTCCCGGCTCTGGCACCATAGACAATCGTATCCAGCAAAGAATTTCCGCCCAGGCGGTTAGCACCATGCATACTGACACAGGCACATTCACCTGCCGCATATAACCCTTTCATCCGGGATGCGCCATCAATATCGGTATCTATTCCACCCATACTATAATGCGTGCCCGGGGTGATGGGTATCGGCTCATAGATCGGGTCTATTCCGATAAAGCTCAGACATATGTCTCTTATTCCGGGGAGCCTGTCCATAATCTTGGCAGCACCCAAGTGTCTTAAATCCAGATGAATGGACCCGTCAGGAAATCCTCTCCCTTCATTTATCTCCGTCTGGATAGACCTGGCAACTATGTCCCTGGGACCCAACTCCATCACTTTCTCCGAGACATAGTTTTTCATAAACCTTTCGCCCTTGTTGTTGACCAGGTACCCGCCTTCGCCTCTGCATCCTTCAGTCATCAGAATATGCGAGCGGGCTAAGCTGGTCGGATGGAACTGAATGAACTCTATATCTTTCAAAGGCACTCCAGCCCAGAAAGGCGCACCCATTGCCAGCCCGGTATTGGTCAGGGCGTTAGTGGTATTGGAATAGATCCTTCCGATTCCTCCGGTTCCGAAGATAACCGCATTGGCACCAATAGGAACTAACTCGCCTGAATTCGGGTCATACGCGATGACACCATAACAGGTGCCATTTTCAGAACCCAAGGCAAATACGACCCATTCCTCGTACACTTTTATATTTGCCTTTATTACCTGCTCAAATAAAGTCTGCAACAGATATAAGCCGGTCTTGTCAGTCGCATAACAGGTTCGGGGATAACCAGCGCCACCAAAAGGTCTCTGAGCTATCTTTCCTTCTGGAGTTCTACTGAAAGGACATCCCCAGTGTTCCATTTCAAAGATAGTCTCAGGTCCCTGATAGGTCAGGTACTCGGAAGCATCCTGGTCAGCTAAGAAATCGCTTCCTTTAACTGTGTCAAAGGCATGCTTGTCAATATTATCATCCTTGCCAGCTTCCACGTTAGCTAATGCCGCATTAATCCCTCCCTGAGCCTCACCTGAATGAGACCTCATCGGATGAACCCTGGAGACAATAGCCACATCCTTGACCTTCTTGGCGGCTTCGATTGCAGCTCTCATCCCGGCTAACCCCCCTCCAACTATCAATATCTCGTGAAATATCATTATTATTCTCTCCTTTTCTATTTTGCCAGAACCCTGGGAACAAACATAATCACCGTCAAAACCATCACCGCTATGAAGATGATTATGGATACCCACTGAATGGCTTTATGCTTTCGGGTCATAAGGAAAAAATCCGCAATGGTTACGCTCAACCCGTTCAAAAGATGAAAAGCCACTGCGGAGATCAAGAGAATCTCTAAGAAATGGAACAAGGGGGTCTGCACTGCCTTGGTCCAGGCGTTGAACTTTTCAGTTGAGCCGGTCAGGAAATAAGAGCCGGTGACAAGGAAATGGGGGAAAAGATATAAAAATAAGACCACTCCAGCTATCCGGTGCAAAAACCAGGACCAGGTTCCAGTGTTAGGGTTCCGGTTGATCTCATGGAAATAATGTCCTATGATTCCGGGTTTCTTGTTATACATATCAGGCTCCTTTTCTCAAAAGTTCGTTGACTGCAAAGTACCCAAAGATGCACAGGATGATACCGACCACCCAAAGCAGGGCTTTTATACCTTTGCCCGAGCCTTTAGCAGGCCGGTAATCTTCAATTACCCCCCAGGCTCCATTAAACCCGTGAAAAACCGCAATCGGAACAAAAAGAATGTAAAAAATGCCCCACCAGCCGCTTGCATGCAGCCGGTCTGTGATCACCGTGAAATCCAGATGCCACTGGGAGGTTAAGTGCAGAACCTTCAGATGCATGATCAGGAAGAAAGCCAGGAACAGACCGGTGATCCTCTGCAGGAACCAGCCATAAGCCCCACCCGAGCTTACCCTTTCATCCATAGAGGAACTCCTTTTTTAAAAGTTTGTTATTTTTGTCACAAATTGTTTCAATTTATATTTTTTTTATATAAAAAGTCAATAAAAAAATAAAAAAACCAGAAATGAGAAAAGCAAAGACATCTTGAACTTTTGAACCTTTAAGCATTTGAGCCTTTAACCTGATTATAAACCCCTTGACAATTCTAAGGTTTTGGTTATCATATTACTGGACAATCAACTAAGCTGACCACAGGAGACATTTATGTATCCTGTTCAATTATTAATTAAAAATCTCATTTCTCTGTATCTCTTTTTTCTTTTTTTAATTCTTCTTTCAGTTGAAGTTACCTACTCCCCTGAGGTCATATTTGCTCAAGCTAAATCCATTTATGCGCAAAGTAATTCCGACGATATGCATCCGATAATTGATGACTTTCTCGTGAATGATGATACGGTCAGCATATCAGTTCAACAATTGCCATCGATTGCCCAAGATCCTTCAGGTGATTTCGTTGTCGCATGGGAAGATTACCGCAATGGTGAATCGGATATTTATGCTCAGAGGTATAACTTGACAGGCAGTCCGATAGGCTTGAACTTCAAGGTGAATGATGATTTTCGAACTGGTCAAAACTATCCTGCCATAGCTATGGATTTCACTGGCAACTTCATCATCACCTGGGAGGATACCCGGAATGGGGAATCAGATATCTATGCACAGAGATATAACTCCTCTGGTACTCCGCTAGGCTCTAACTTTATGGTGAACGATGATGCGGGTGATGCTGTCCAGCGACAGCCTGCCATTGCAATGGATAGTTCGGGTGACTTCGTCATCACCTGGGAAGATAATCGCAATGATGGCACGTGGAACATCTATGCTCAGAGATATAACTCTTCCGGCGCTCCTACGGGCTCTAATTTTAAGGTGAATGATGATACGGGAACTGCCCGGCAGCATTCTCCGGCTATTACCATAGATAGCTCTGGAAACTTCGTCATCACCTGGGAAGATTACCGCAATGACTTAGGAGATATCTATGCTCAGAGATATAACTCCTCTGGTATTCCCTCAGGGTCTAACTTTAAGGTTAACGACGATGTGGGAACTGGTTTACAGTGGTATCCGGCTATTTCGATGGATGGCTCCGGCAACTTCATCATCACCTGGCAGGATGCGCGTAGCAATTGGAACATCTATGCTCAGAGGTATAACTCCTCAGGCAGTCCGTTAGGCTCCAACTTTAAGATAAATGATCGTATTGGGACTGCACTCGGTGGGTTTCCTGCAATTACTATGAATCGTTCTGGCAACTTCGTCATCACTTGGCATGATGAGCGCAATGGTAACTGTGATATCTACGCTCAGAGGTATAACTCCTCAGGTAGTCCGTTAGACTCAAATTTCAAGGTTAATGATGATGTGGGAACTGCTTGCCCATATTATCCGGTTATTGCTATGAATAATTCTGGCAACTTTGTCATCACCTGGCATGATCACCGCAATGGTAATGGAGATATCTATGCTCAGAAATATAACTCCTTAGGCAGTCCGTTAGGCTCTAACTTTAAGGTTAATGATGATGTTAGCACTGCAGACCAGTTTCTTTCTGCTATTGCTATGGATAACCGTGGCAACTTCGTTATCACCTGGGAAGATTACCGCAAAGATGTGTATGGGGGGGATATCTATGCCCAGAGATATGACTTTTCAGGCAGTCCCTCAGGCTCTAACTTTAAAGTTAATAGTGACACGGGAACCGCTTACCAGTGGTATCCGGCTATTGCTATGGATGGCTCGGGGAAATTCGTCGTTGCCTGGCAGGATGAGCGCATAAGCAAATTTGACATCTATGCTCAGAGATTTAACTCCTCTGGTGCTCCCTTAGGCTCCAACTTCAAAGTAAATGATGATGTAGGTGCTACGCCTCAGGCTTACGCCGCTGTTGCCATAGATGGTTCTGGTGACTTTGTCATCACCTGGGAAGATGATCGCAATAGTATCTCTGATGTCTATGCACAGAGATATAACTCCACGGGTGCTCCTTTAGGCTCAAACTTTAAAGTCAATGAGGTAAGTTGGGCCGCTTCTCGGCCCTTTATTGCTATGGATGACTCAGGCAACTTTATAATCACCTGGCAAGATTACCGTAATGGTAACTATGATATCTATGCTCAGAGATATAGCTCATCTGGTACGTCCTTAGGTTCTAATCTTAAGGTGAATGATGAGGTTGGAACTGCAAATCAATGGTCACCTGCCATTGCCATGGATGACTCTGGCAACTTTGTCATAACTTGGTATGATTACCGCAATGGTTTGACTAATCCTGACATCTATGTTCAGAGATATAATTCATTTGGAGACCCTATCGGAGGAAATTGCTTAGTCCCTAATGCCCAATATTCCTCTTTTGCCCAAACAAACCCAGCAGTTGTGGCTAATAACTCTAACATCTATTTAGTCTGGCAGGATAACCGGAGAAGCAAAGGGTGGGATATTTATGCTAAAGTGGTCGACTGGAACTGGACGAAGGTTGGAGAAGAAGAGATAGCAGGTTTGCCGAGCTCATTTGAGTTAGGTCAGAACTATCCGAATCCTTTCAACCCCACAACAACAATACAGTTTAGAGTTGGGAGTTTAGAGTTTGGCAGACCCCTCCACACCACTCTGAAGATCTATAATGTTTTGGGGCAGTTGGTGAAAACCTTGGTGGATGAAGAAAAATTACCGGAGAATTATAATATCATCTGGGATGGGAAGGATGATGCAGGAAAAGATGTGGCAAGCGGGATATATTTCTATCAGTTGAAAACCAAGAATTACACTGCTACTAAAAAAATGGTTTTGTTAAGATAGAACCTCACCCTTACCCTCTCCTTAAGAAGGAGAGGGGATTAATCGTAGGGACAAAATTCACCTCAGGCCAAGGGGAGGGTTGAGAGGAAGTTTGAGGTGTTTCCGGACAGGCTCTGCTCCGAGTTGAGATTACCTAAGATCAGCACCTTAGAAGAAGCCAATCGCTATCTAACCCAGGAGTTTATTCCCAAACATAACCGGAGATTTTCCCGATTGGCTAAAGAACCTGGTTCTGCCTATATTCCCTTACCTCAGGGATTAAAGTTGAAAGAAATCTTCTGTTTAAAAGTCGATAAAAGCTTTACGACCCGTAGGGAGGAGAGAACTGTTGCTGCGGATAATACCATAAGTCATAAAGGGAAGTTCTTTCAGATACTGCCGGATGAATATAGGGTAAGCTTTTTCAAGGCAAAAGTAGAGGTGCACCAACATCTGGATGGTTCCATCCATATCTTCTACCAGGGCAAAAGCTAAAACACAAACCAATTTCAAAGGAAAAAACCAAATCCTCTCAACTCATCTTTACACAAAAGCAAAATGAAGCTGTAATCCCGATTAATCGGGACTGACATTTTTGATTTGCGTTGACACCAATATTTTTCTTATTGACAAAATTGGAAGGGCACATATATTGAAAAAGTATTTTTTTAAAAAGGGGATAAGCGGAGAAAAGAAAATTGAGCAAGGGGTAAAGTTGACTTCTTCTTGGTTAAACTCTAAAGAAGTGTGGATGAAAAGATTCGTATTCTTTATTTTTCCCGTTATTCCCCTTATTTTACTTTCCTCTTCATCTTTAGCCAGAGAAAAAGGGATTTCAGAAACTGTTTTTTCACCTAGCCAGGAATGCGGAAACTGCCATAAAAATATATACCAGGCCTGGTCTAATTCGATGCACGCCCAAGCAATATCTGACCCGGTCTTCAAGTTAGACTATCTGCACGCGCTGAATGAGTACGGTGAGAAGGTAAGAGAATATTGCCTTACCTGCCATTCCCCAACTACCCGCTATACCGGGGATACCTATTTAAAAAATCGAATTTCAAGAGAAGGGATAAATTGCGATTTCTGCCATTCGATCTATGCAGTAGATCTGGAAAACCCAAAAGACCCTTTCAAGGTTAATCCTGGGAGCACTCAGTACGGTCCTTACCAAAATGCCTCTTCTCCCGCTCATCTATCAACCTATTCGGAACTGCATACCCGATCGGAGTTCTGCGCTGGTTGTCATCAGTTAAAAAATAACTTCGGGGTCTTGGTCCTGGGTACCTATTCGGAGTGGAAGGAAGGACCTTATCCTGAACAGAAGGTACATTGTCAAAACTGTCATATGCCTAAAGTTCCCGGAATGCCTATAGTTGACCCGAAGGTGAAAAAATCAGAGTTGAATATGACCGCGCACGAGTTCTTAGGGGGTCATTCGGAAATAAACCTCCAGCATGCCGCCACCTTGAGAACCAAGTTTGAAGTCAAAAAGAGTAAAGCTTTGGTTACAGTTTTTGTGACCAATGCTGAATCCGGCCATAAATTACCTACCGGAACACCAGTAAGAAAGGTGATCCTTTCAGTGAAACTTTTAGACGATAAAGGTAAGAAAATAGCCGAGAAAGAGAAGGTTTACCAGAAGGTCCTGCTGGATCAGAAAGGGGATGTCCTGACTGAAAGTTATAAGATGATATTAGAAGCCTCTTCCATTCTAAGTGATAACCGAATTGCCCCAAAGGAGACCAGGCAGGAGAATTTCGAGTTCGATCTTCCTCCAGGAATAAAGCCTTTTTCAGTGGAGTCTACCTTAAGATACCAGTATCCTACACCCGTTTTGACCGCAGGGCTGATGGAGGTGGAGATGGCTAAGCAGGTGGTAAGTTTACCACTGGGCAAAATTTTCTTGATCGGATTTTTCAGCTGGCTTAGAGTTTTCATCATCCTTCTTTTCCTGTTTTTGATTCTGTGGATGGGATATCGTATGTTGAAGAGACGGTTTCTTTAGGCAAGTTGGGTTAAGTTTAGCATTCGGATAAATTTGTGAATCCTTTCACAAAAAAACAATGGGTAGAATAGCAATTCTAGTCATACTGGTGATTCTAATCTTGGTTTTAGCCTATCTCTGGCTGCAGGGCTCGGAGATTGTCCAGCCTGTTCAGTTCAACCATCTGAAGCATACCAAGGAGGTTGGCCTTTCCTGCGAGGATTGTCATATCTATTTCAAGACACAGAGATTTGCCGGGCTTCCGAGCATGGAGATCTGCGCCGGATGTCATTCTGAACCTCAGGGAAAAAGCAAAGAAGAGGCAAAGATAGTGGAGGCTATCAAAGAGGGGAAAACCATCGAGTGGCAGAGAATCTACAGAACTAAAAGATCAGTCACCTATTCTCATCGTCTGCATATTGTCGTGGGAAAACTGGAGTGCAAGGTCTGTCACGGGGACATAGCCGATGCTATCAGGCCTCCGCGCAGACCCCTGGTGAAAATAAGCATGGATCACTGCAGGGATTGCCATAGAAAAATGAAAGTCTCTAACGATTGCATAACCTGTCACAAATAAATTTAGAATAGATTTATGGAACATTCCAGAAGAGATTTTCTGAAGTTTTTATCCAGCGGCTCAGTTCTGGCATTCAGCGGGGGTCTTTTTCCCGTAAAGTTCCCCTGGGAGGACTCGTTTGATGAGATCGTGCCTCAGGGGATAGAAACCTGGGTCCCTTCTGTTTGTCAGCTCTGTCCTGGTGGCTGTGGGATTTTAGCCCGGGTTCTGGATGGTAAAAGGTTAGTTAAAATCGAAGGGAACCCTCTTCACCCGATAAGCCGCGGCACCTTGTGTCCCAAAGGTTTTGCCGGCGCGCAAGTCCTGTATTCCCCTTTCAGGATAAAAACCCCTCTGAGAAGAGTCGGAGAAAAAGGCTCAAAAAAATGGGAGAAGATAAACTGGGATGAAGCTCTTAACCTGGTCTCTGACAAGCTCAGGACTCTGCGAACCGAGAAAACGACCTATACCACGGCCGTCCTTATGGGTCAGTGTAGAGGAACTACAAGACAACTTTTCAAAAGATTCTTAGATGCCTATGGCTCCCCCAATCTGATAGATAATAATAGTTACAGGGAAGAGACGCCTGTGCCCGGGGTCTTTCTTATGCAGGGAAGTCCATATCCTTTAGTTTATGATTTAGAAAACGCTAATTATATCCTGTCGTTCGGCTCAAACTGGCTTGAATCGTTCTGGTCGCCGGTTCAGGCTTTCCGGTCATTCGGCAAACTGAACGACGACAAAAGAGCACCCAGAGGAAAGACAGTCCAGATCGAGCCGCGTCTTTCGGTGACTGCAGCGAGGTCAAATCATTGGGTCCCAATAAATCCGGGCACCGAAGGGTTTTTAGCTCTGGGGATTGCCTACATGCTAATCAAAGAAAATATCTATAATCAGGACTTTGTTTCTAAACACACCTTTGGCTTTGAGAGCTGGAAAGATCCTTCAGGGGTTGTCCACTCCGGCTTCAAAGATTTTGTCCTGAATAATTTCAATCTCTCAGATGTTTCTCAGATTACCGGGGTATCTATAGACACCATTATTCGTTTAGCCCGGGATTTTGCTAACATGCAACCTGCCATTGCCCTGGGTGAGGATAATTTCAACTTGAACCATCAGAATACATTCACCCGAATGGCGATCCATTCCCTGAATGGCCTGATGGGCAGCTTTGAAATAAATGGAGGAGTCCTCTTACCCAAGGTGCCTCCATTATCAAATTTTCCATCCATTCCTGCTGATCCCTTATCGACCGAGGGTAGAAATAAGCCCAGGATAGATTCAGCAGGAAATGATAAGTATCCCTTGTCCAAAGACCTGCCGGATAACTTTCCTGATAATATCCTGTCAGATAGACCGTATCCTCTGAATTTACTCTTCATATACAATGCAGACCCGGTTTTCACCAGCCCAGTACGGGGCAAGTTCATTCAAGCTCTGAAGAAAATCCCCCTGGTGGTCTCCTTCTCCTCGTTTATGGATGAGACCTCAGAGTATGCAGACCTTATCCTGCCTGACCACACTTATCTGGAAAGGTTAGAAGACGATCCGACTTACACCCTGCAAGGATTTCAGGTTTTAAGCCTGAGGCAGCCAGTAATCGAGCCGCTTTACCAGACAAAATCTACTCCAGAAGTGCTCTTAGAGCTTTCCAGAAAAATAGACGACAAGATGAGTTCAGCTTTCCCCTGGAAAGATTATCAGGAGGTTTTAACTTTTACCGTAAAAGGGGTTTTCGATTTGGGAAAAGGAGATCTTTTCGGGGTTCCTTTTGAGGAGATCTGGACCAGGGTCTTAGAGAAAAGAGGCTGGAAAGCACCCTCTTACAAGAATCTTGAAGAGTTCAATAAAGGAATCAAGGAAAAAGGGGGCTGGTGGGACCCGGTTTATAAATCCGGCGAATGGGACAGGGTTTTCAAAACCCCCTCTAAAAAGTTTGAGTTCTATTCCCAGATTCTAAAGAACAGGTTGAAAAATCAGCATATCAAAGAAGATAAATATTTTCTGCCGAACCCTCCACTTCCAGAGAAAGAGGAGGGATATCCACTGTACTTAAGAGTGTTCGTCTTACACTCGCTTTCCACTGAGAGGGATTTACCCTCGCCCTGGCTTAAGGATACCGCAGGTTTCTATCAAAAGGAAAAGTGGCATCCCTGGGTGGAGATAAATCCAGAAAAAGCCAAAGAATTAGGAATTGTGGATGAGGATTTAGTCTGGGTGGAATCCTCTAAAGGAAGAATCAAGTTAAAAGCAAGGCTTTTCCCTGGAACAATGCCTGAGGTGGTGGGGATTCCTTTTGGTTTTGAAGAGGAGAAGAAAGACTTTAATCCGATAAAAATCCTCACGGAAAAACTCGATCCGTTATCTGGTATACCTAACTGGGGAGAGACCAAGGTTAAACTTTATAAAGCATAAGAAGGATTAGATATGCACAGATGGGGAATGGTCATAGATTTGGCTAAATGCACTGGTTGTCAGGCTTGTGTGGTTGCCTGCCAGGCGGAAAACAATGTGCCTTCCTCTAACCCGGAACAGGCAGAATTAGGAAGGTCTATTCACTGGATGGAGATTTTAACCTTCACCGAGCATGAGTATCCGAACGTCAAAATCAGGTTTATGCCGCGTCCCTGCATGCACTGTGATAACCCGCCCTGCACCAAGGTCTGTCCGGTCAAAGCCACCTACTATAGCAAAGAGGAAGGTATTGTAGGACAGGTCGACTTGCGTTGTATAGGATGCAGATACTGCACCACTGCCTGTCCCTATAACCTGAAATCTTTTAACTGGTATAAGCCCCACTGGCCTGCTGAGATGAAGAATTATTTAAATCCGGACGTGGATGTCCGTCCCAAAGGTGTAGTAGAAAAATGCACTTTCTGCGGGCACAGGCTGGTTAAGGTAAGGGAAAAGGCAAAATTAGAAGGAAGAGAGTTCAACCCGGACGAATATATACCAGCCTGCGTGCAGGCTTGTCCCTCTGGTGTACTTTATTTCGGGGATTTAGCGGACCCGAACAGTAAAGTGTCTGAGCTTTCCAAGAGTATAAGAGCATTCAGGCTGATGGAGGAATTGGGTACCAAGCCCAAGGTGATTTACCTGTCAGAGGAAGTTTAAATGGAGCCTAAGAAACAAAGTTTAGAGCAGGATCAGATCCTCTTAAATCCCATTCTTAAGACTGGAAAAGGGTTTTATCTTGCCGCAGCGATTTTACTGGCGATAACTGGAGGTGCAGCCTTTGCCTATTTCAAACAATTCGTTTTAGGTTTAGGAGTCACCGGTATGTCCCGTCCGGTCTTCTGGGGAATTTACATCACTAATTTCGTTTTCTTTATCGGGATTAGCCATGCCGGCACTTTAATCTCTGCTATCTTACGACTTGCCAGAGCAGAATGGAGAAGGGCTATCACCCGCTCGGCTGAAGTCATTACCGTACTTGTCCTTTTCTTCGGAGTGGGAAACATATTGATCGACTTAGGCAGAATAGACCGGGCTATCTACGTAATCTATCACGGTAACTTTCATTCACCTCTTCTCTGGGACGTAATCAGCATCACCACTTATCTTACTGCCAGCTCAATCTATCTTTTCCTTCCCCTTATACCGGATATTGCCATCTTAAGGGACAATGTTAAAAAAAGGAGATGGTTCTACCGTTTCCTCTCTTTAGGCTGGCAGGGAACAGAGGCTCAGAAAAGAAGGCTGGAGATCGGGATTGCGGTTATGGCTGTGCTGGTTATACCCATAGCTATTTCGGTTCATACAGTGGTCTCATTTGTATTCGCAATGACCATCCAGCCGATGTGGCATTCTGCTATTTTCGGTCCCTATTTTGTGGTTGGAGCCATCTTCTCCGGGATTGCGGCATTGATCCTGGCTATGGCTATAATCAGGAAAGCATATAAATTGCAGGATTATCTGAAGCCGATCCACTTTAATAACTTAGGGATTCTCCTCTTGATTATGTCTTTACTCTGGTTTTATTTTACCTTCGCCGAGTACCTGACCACTTTCTATGGAGCAGAGCCTGTCCAGTTGAAGATTTTCTATGCCAAACTTACCGGGCAATATGCACCTTATATCTGGTCAATGTTTATGCTCAATTTTGTGATACCTTTCATAATCCTCGCCAGAAAAAAAACCAGGACCGTAGTCGGAACAGTTATAGCTTCAATTTGCGTGACTATAGGGATGTGGCTGGAAAGGTTCACCATCGTGGTCCCGACCCTTATCAATCCCCGGCTTGCCACCGGGACCAGCTTTTATCATCCTACCTGGGTGGAGGCTCTTATCACCCTGGGATGCTTTGCTTTCTTTATTCTGCTTTATGCTCTCTTCACCAAGTTCTTTCCCATAGTCTCTATTTGGGAGATAAGGGAAGGCAGGGAAAAAGCCCTGGCCGAGGTGGAGGAGAGGATAAGGACTTATCTGCCGGGTGAGGTCTCAGGCGAAGAGTCAGGTTAAAGGAGGAAAATGTCCGGACGAAAGTTCATTTATTTAGCTTTGATCCCTTTATCTTTTGCTATCTTCCTTCTCGGAGTGAAATCTCAAACCCTGCCGGAAAATCCAGCTGTGGGGTTCAGGGTTTTCATAGATAAAGAATGCATCCGGTGCCATTCAATCTGGGGTGAGGGCGAGGCAATTGGGCCAGATCTGGGTAAGGTTACTTTAAGCGGAACCTTTCTGGATTTAGCTGGTTACATCTGGAACCATTTTCCCTATATGCATCAAAGGATGGGGAGTATGAGGATCGAATGGCCGGAATTTTCCTCAGAGGAACTTTCCAGACTGGTAGCATATCTTTACACCTTAGAGTTTTTTGATGTGCCAGGAAATCCAGAGGCAGGCAAGAGCCTTTTCAAGGAAAAAGGATGTCTGGACTGCCATTCCTTTGAGGGGAAAGGCGGGAAAAAAGGTCCGGACCTGGAAAAGTTCAAACAAGACCTATCCCCGATCTTTATGGTTCAGGCTATGTGGAATCACGTGCCGGAGATGTCTTCTCTCTTGGAAACTCACAAGAATGCCTGGCCAACTTTTCAGGATAACCAGTTGATGGACCTTTTAGCTTTCGTTCATCAGAAGGCGAAAGGCAAAGAAAGGGAGGTTCCTTTTCTATTACTAGGCTCTCCTGAAACTGGAGAAAAATTATTTCGAGAGAAAGGATGTATTCATTGCCATAATTCCGGTTCAAAAAATCTGAACCTCAAAAGAGATTCCCGGAAATTTCATCGCAGCATGACCAAGATAGGAGCACTGCTTTGGAATTCCGCTCCTTTGATGTGGGAAAAAGGGGAGGTTCCCAAATTTTCCGGACAGGAGATGGCAGATATAATCTCTTATCTTTACTTTCTTAATTACGCTGACAAGGTTGGAGATTCAAAAAAGGGGGAGAGGGTCTTTTCTGAAAAACGTTGTGCTGACTGTCACTCCCCAAAGGGCCCAGCCATTGATTTTTCTCAACTGAAGGGAAAATACGATGCCGCGGAGATGACAACCGAGATGCTCAACCATGCGCCGGTAATGCAGAAGACGGTGGAGGAGAAAAAAGTCCCCTGGCCCAGGTTCAATCCTGGAGAGTTAAGAGATCTTTTCCAATACATCGGACTGAGAGAAAAAGTTAAATGACTTTCATTGTGTAAAAATCGATCTTTAGTGAAATGAGAGCTTCCAACGGTGAGATTTTCAATGGCGTAATAAATGTATAAACATCTTTTTGGTTTCCATTTTTGAATCTGGAGACCAGAGATGAAAAAAACTCTTTAAAGCTGAAATAGATTTAAAGAAAAAGTCAGTCTCGGGTAAGGAGACCTGGATGAATTCTCGAAGGTATAAAGTGAGAATCCCGGATTTAGATTATTACCTGGAGAATATAAATTGCCAGTTTGCCTGCCCGGTCCACACTAACTCCGGGGGGTATGTAAGGGCTATTGCTGAAGGTGATCTGGAGAAAGCCTACACACTTGCCCGGGCACCTAATCCTTTTCCCTATGTTTGCGGAAGGGTGTGCGGGCACCCCTGCGAGTCCGCTTGCAGAAGGGGGGAATTCGACCAGCCGTTAGCTATCCGGGCTTTAAAACGTACAGCCACAGACCATCATAATATAAAATTAGGACATGGTCCAAAACCATCTTCAATCCAGGTAAAAAAGGAAAAAGTTGCAGTCATAGGGGCTGGACCTGCAGGTCTTTCCGCGGCCCATGATCTTGCCCGTTTGGGATATCAGGTAACCATTTTTGAAGCAAGCTCTGTAGCGGGTGGGATGATGTATCTGGGGATTCCAGAATACAGATTGCCCAGGGAGATAATCAAAATGGAGGTGGAGGAGATTCTCTCCTTAGGAGTAGAGCTTAAATTAAACACTCTGCTGGGAGAAAGATTTTTCTTAGGAGATCTCAAAAACGAAGGGTATAGAGCTATCTTCATTGCTATTGGAGCTCATAAGAGTAAAGAACTGAAGATCGAGGGAGCAGAATTGGATGGAGTGCTTCGAGGAGTCGAGTTTCTTCTGAATGTGAATTTGGGTTATAAGGTCTATTTAGGGGAAAAGGTTCTGATAATCGGGGGAGGAAACGTAGCCTTAGACGTAGCTCGCTCAGCCCTTCGCAGAGTGGAAAGTTTAAAAGGTTTGAGCGAAGAGGAGATCAAGGCTGCACTGGAGATTACCCAGACAGCTCTGCAGCAGGTAATCCAGATAAGGGAGCAGGGGATAGAAGGGATGGAGGTGGCCATGGATGTGGCACGGTCTGCCCTGCGCTTGGGTGTAAAAGAGGTGCATATGGTCTGCCTTGAGTCCAAAGCTGAGATGCCTGCTCATGATTGGGAGATCGAGGAGGCCATTAGAGAAGGTGTAACCCTCCATACCTCTTTGGGACCTAAGAGGATTTTAGGGAAAGAGGGGAAGGTAAAAGGATTAGAAACTATAAGGGTGGCTTCAGTTTTTGATAGCCAGGGTAAGTTCAATCCCACTTTTATCGAGGGAACTGAATCAATTATGGGGGCAGATAGTATTGTCTTAGCAATTGGGCAGGCGCCTGATCTGTCTTTCTTAAAAGAAAATGACAATGTTCAGATCACCTCTAAAGGGACAATTCTGATAGAAACAGAGACTTTAGCCACTACAGCTCCTGGAATATTTGCGGGTGGGGATGTGGCTTTTGGACCCAGGCTCTTGATCGATGCTATTGCTGATGGGAAAAAGGCAGCCAGATCTATAGATGAATATCTAAAAGCAGGCGCAGGAGGTAGGCTCCAGAGAGGTATTATGGTGCCTGTAGACGAGATATATGAAGACTTTGACAAAGTAAAACGCCAGGAGCCGCCTACAATTCCACTGGACAGGAGGATGGGAATCGATGAAGTGGAATTAGGGTTTCCTCTGGAGGTGGCAAAAAAGGAAGGGGAAAGGTGCCTGAAGTGTCACCTTAATACCATATTCGATAGTGAGAAGTGCATTTTATGTGGAGGGTGTGTAGATGTTTGCCCCTTTTATTGCTTGAAGATGGTCAGGATTGGAGAAATAGAAGGAGAAGAGGATCTGACAGAATTGGTTGAAGCCAGGTACGGTACACCTTTAGATAGATTTCAGAAAGGAACTGAGGAACTCAAGCTCTTAGAAGAAGGGACTGCAATGATCAAAGATGAGACTCTATGTATTCGCTGTGGCCTGTGCGTTGAATATTGCCCTACCGATGCAATTACTCTTGAGGCTTTACAGATGGAGGAGGTTGAGTAAGGTGTCTCAGGAAGATCAGAATATAGAAGAACCAAAGGAGAAGATCTCGCGCCGTAAGTTTCTTCTCTGGGTAGGGTGGGGAAGCTTAGTCACATCTCTGGTAGGTTCATTTTTAGGCACAGCTCGATTCCTTTTCCCCAATGTCCTGTTTGAGCCTCCTTCCTCTTTTAAAGTGGGGAAACCTGAAGATTATGCAGAGGGGAGTATAATCTTTTCCGAGGAACACAATATTTTCATCCTGCACGAGAAAGCTGGCTTTCGAGCTATTTCAGCTGTCTGCACCCACGTGGGCTGTATAGTCAACTGGAATCAATCCCAGAATAAGTTCATCTGTCCCTGTCACGGTAGCACCTTTTCCCCTACGGGTGAGGTCCTAAGTGGTGCGGCCATTGGTCCCTTAAAAAGCTTTTCGATTGAACTGGCGAAAGATGGGAAGCTTCTGGTTGATACCAGGAAGACAGTGAAGAAAGAAGATTATTTTCGAGTCTGATTAAATTTCTAATAGAGAGATGAGGTTGAGTTTTCTTAAGGGTCCATTTAAAAAAATATCAGAATCCGGGTTGTGGAGATCTATTTTCAGGACTGGTTTTCCGGATACTGAAAGAAAAAGGTCACTTTTTGTTTTCGGGAATTTTTTCTTACATATCCTGCCTGTAAAAATCCGCAAACACGGGCTGAAGTTCAGATATACCCTTTGCCTGGGTGGAATCGCCTTTCTTCTGTTCTTGATTTTAGCCATAACCGGTATCCTTCTTATGTTCTATTATGTCCCGGATGTTAATCGGGCCTATGAGGATATGAAGGATCTGGAATTTGTGGTCTCCTTCGGGATACTTTTGAGAAATCTTCATAGGTGGTCTGCTCATGCTATGGTAGCAGTTGCATTCCTGCATATGTGCAGGGTTTTTTATACCGGCTCCTATAAGCCTCCCCGAGAATTCAACTGGGTAATAGGGGTAACCCTTTTGTTCTTAACTATGTTTCTGAGTTTCACCGGTTATCTTCTGCCCTGGGACCAGTTAGCTTACTGGGCAGTTACTGTGGGGACTACTATAGCTGGCTTTGTCCCTTTGGCTGGAGGAACAATTCGCTATATTCTTTTAGGGGGGAACGTGGTAGGACAGGGAGCTCTTCTGAGATTCTATTCCCTGCATATAATAGTTGTTCCTCTAATTATGTCAATCCTCATCGCGGTTCATTTCTGGAGGGTGAGAAAGGATGGGGGGATCTCAGGTCCATTATAAATTATAGCCTGGAGCCTGTAGCAGGTAGCAAGTAGCTTAAAGTGAGAGAGGATGACGGGATTTCCAGGTCTTTATAAAGCTGGAGTAGAAAATGGAAAATAGAAGAGAAAGGAAAAGGGAGATATTTCCCAAAGATCCTAACAAAACCTACGGGATGATGGAGCTGGTCAAAGGGAAATCGCTTCTGGTCTCCAAGGAGCCAGAGGATACAGTGATGACTTATCCTCATCTTCTTTCCAGGGTGTTGATCTGTTCACTTTTGGTCATTATCTTTTTACTGCTTCTCTCGTTTTTTTTCAACGCCCCCTTGAAGGAAAAAGCTAATCCAGCCCATCCGGAGAATCCGGCCAAGGCTCCCTGGTATTTTTTAGGGATTCAGGAGATCGTAAGCCATTCGGCTTTCATTGGTGGAGTAATCTTTCCTTTCATATTTCTGGTAGGTTTGATCTTGATACCTTATCTGGATCGTAACCCAAAGGGGGTGGGTCGTTGGTTTGCTAAGGAGAGAAAAATCCCCCTTATAATTTTTACTGTATGGATATTGTTAGGAGTGGTCTTCACCTTGATCGGTGGCTATTTAAGAGGAGAGAACTGGAAATGGGTCTGGCCCTGGCGTTAATTTTCTTGGAGAACATTAATTTTTGTAAAAGGTAGGTGTTAGTGTCTAAACTGTTCGCTTTCTCAAGCCTTGTATTGCTGATAGTATTAGCACTCTGGGCATGGAAAGATTATAATCGGGAGTGGAGGATTTACCAGAAAACCTTCTATGCTCTGGAGAATAAAGGTTCGACCGGTATAAATGATAAGAAAAGAGAAAATCGTTATGAGATTAAGCAGATCGACCTGCCAGAGTTAAAGCGAACAGACCGATGTATCACCTGCCACTTAGGAGTGGAAGATCCCACTATGGTTAAAGTTAAGCTGCCATATAAAGTCCATCCAAATTTCTCCCAACACCCTTTTAATGAATTCGGTTGTACTATCTGTCATTTAGGGCAGGGTAGAGCCACTACTGTAAAAGCGGCTCATGGAGAGGTGAGATATTGGGAGGAGCCTATGCTTCCTTTAAAATATATTCAAGCCTCCTGTGCTAAATGCCATCTTATTTCAAACCCTTCTGTAGCACCAGACCTTGTCCTGGGGATGAAAAAGTATGAAGAATACGGGTGTGCTGACTGCCATATAATCGATGGAGTGGGGGAAAAAGGAGGGATAGATCTCTCACTGGCAGGTAAACACCGGAGCCCGGATTGGCATTTTGCTCATCTGAAAGACCCCCAGGCTTTGGTTCCGGATTCCCAGATGCCGAATTTTGGGCTCACAGATGAGGATGCCAGAGTTCTAACCGTCTATCTATTGTGTTTGAGAAAAGAAGAAATCCCCAGCCGGTATGTATGTCCTTCCCCAAAAAGCGAAATTAGTGAAGCAAAATAAGATTTCTTACTTAAAAGTTCCTTCCTGAAGCTTAAAAAGGATAAAGGCAGGGGCATTTAATCCTGGAAACGGATCCGTAGGGTTTAAAACCTCCGCAACCTTTTTTAGTTGACAATCAAATAATTCCTCAATTTATTAAGGGTAGAGTCAAGGCTCTATCAGCAAAAAGGTATGCTGGGGAAAACAATTTCACAGTCGGAACTCACCCTAAATCCCTCTCTTGGGAAGAGAGGGACTAAAGTTCCCCTTCTCTTGTTAAGTCGAAGAT
Organism: Candidatus Zixiibacteriota bacterium; assembly: GCA_030692925.1. Classification (GTDB taxonomy): domain Bacteria; phylum Zixibacteria; class MSB-5A5; order MSB-5A5; family RBG-16-43-9; genus RBG-16-43-9. The sequence continues at coordinate 61,285 of JAUYBY010000064.1, forward strand.
CCCGCCGAAGGCGGGAAGAAGGGGTCAGGGGATGAGTTCGATAACTAAGAGTAATATGTTATGATAGGCAAAACAATCTTACATTACAAGATTCTGGAAAAGCTGGGTGAAGGGGGAATGGGAGTGGTTTATAAAGCCCAGGACACCCGGCTTCAGCGCATGGTTGCCTTGAAGTTTTTGCCTCCGCATGTGGCAGAAAATCCTGAGGAAAAAGCCCGCTTCATACAGGAAGCGCAGGCAGCCTCTGCTTTAAGTCATCCTAACGTAACCACCATCTATGGAATTGAAGAGAGTCCCGAAGGACTATTTATCTCGATGGAATATGTTCAGGGGCAGACGCTGAAGAAAATCGCAGAAAAAGAGTCTCCCTCCATAAAAAGGATTCTGGACATAGCCATCCAGGTGAGTGAGGGTCTAAATGCCGCTCACCGGAAAGGCATAGTTCACCGGGATATAAAATCTGACAACATTATGGTCACCCAGGATGGCCAGGTAAAGATAATGGATTTTGGCTTAGCCAGGCTTGAGGGAGTGGACCACTTGACTGAAACTGGTTCGACCTTAGGCACTGCCGCCTACATGTCCCCAGAGCAGGCGCAGGGAGAAGAGGTTGATCAGAGGAGCGACATCTTTTCCTTTGGAGTCGTGCTGTACGAGCTGTTGACCGGGAGACTGCCATTCAGAGGGGAGCACATTCCGGCAATAATTTATTCGATCTTGAATGAGAATCCCGAGCCAGTTGCCAGGTACAAAGTTAATGTCCCTGAAGGGCTGCAGAGAATTGTTGACAAAGCCCTGGCAAAGGATAGAGAGGAAAGATACCAGCATATAGATGACCTCCTGGCTGATTTAAGACACGAGAAGAAGAGTCTTGACTATGCCAAGACCACTCAAATCCCAGCACAGGTCGTCGTACCCAAGCACAAAAGCAGAATTCTTCCTTTTATAATTCCGGCCTCGGTCGTTTTCGTCCTGGCTTTACTCTTCTTGGTTTTCAAACCATTCAGATTTGAGATAGTCCCTGAAGAAAAGGCGATGGCAAAGGAGAACTCTTTAGCCATAATGTATTTCGAGAATCTGGTGGATAAGGATGACAAAGAGAGGTTAGGGGAAATTGTAACTAATCTGTTGATAACTGGCCTTTCAGAATCTCAATATATGAATGTGGTCTCAAGCCAGAGGCTATACGACATTTTGAAATTGCTGGGGAAAGAAGGTGCCAAGGTCGTTGATCGAAACGTTGCCACGGAAGTGGCTACTAAGGCTGGTGCCAAATGGATGCTCTTGGGAAGCATTCTCCAGGAAGAACCTCAAATCATTTTGACCTCACAACTGGTGGAGGTTAAGAGCGGAAGAGTACTTTCTTCTCAGCGGGTAAGCGGTGAACCAGGGGAAAAGATATTTCCATTAGTAGACCGACTAACAGCTGAACTAAAAAAAGGACTTTCCGCTCCCGGCTGAGGCAACCAAGGAACCTGCCCGGCCCGTGGCAGACGTCACTACTCATTCTGAGGAAGCGTACCGTTACTATCTTGAGGGGCTTGACTACTTTAATAAGGTTTATTACACCGAGGCTGAGAGAAGTTTCAAAAAGACTCTGGAGTTCGATTCAACCTTTGCC
>JAUYBY010000077.1 GCA_030692925.1 Candidatus Zixiibacteriota bacterium
GGTTGCGATAGCTACCCGACAATAAGATTTATGATTTTGTGGGCAGTCTCTGACAGTACACCCGTCCTCACTGGAGTGAGGACGCTACCGATCAGGTATACAGTCTCCTATTCCACCAACCTTAGCGGCATTATCAAGCAGACATAATCTTCATCTTCCTTTTTCTGGGTTGAATAGACCATTCCGGCAGAGACCGGTGTGGAAAGCTCAAATATGACCTCATCCCCGTCTATCTGTTTTAAGGCATCCAGGATATACAGAGCATTATAGCCCAAATCTAAATCCTCATTTTTGTAATCGCAGGGGATTTTCTCCTTAGCCTCTCCGCCCATATCGAAATTGGCAGTGGAAAGCTCCAGAATATCTTTTTTTAGGGCGAATTTAACCTGATGAGTTAAAAGATTGGAAAGTATGGAGACTCTTTTTACAGTGTTGGCTAAAAGCTCTTTTTCCACGATCAATTTCTTATCATTATCCTTTGGTATGACCTGCTCGTAACTGGGATAAGGTCCTTCTATCAGCCGGGTTGACAATATCGTATCTCCCAAGTCGAAGATTAAACTGTTTTCCTCAAAGATGAGCCCTACTTCTTTTTCCTGATCTCCGATCAGTCTGGTCAGAACGTTTAATATCTTTGGTGGGACTATCACATCCTCATGCAGACCTTTAAGCTTTTTATTTTTCTGGGAAAATTTTGCCAGGCGATGACCATCTGTGGCTACCATCTGGATATTCTCGCCTTTGGTCTGCCACAAAATCCCGTTTAGCGCTGGCCTGGTCTCATCAGTTGAAACCGCATAGATGGTCTTTTTTATCATTCTGCAGAGGTCCGGACCGGCTATCTTTATCTCTTTGGATAAATTGACTGTGGGTAGTTTGGGAAATTCATCCACTGGTAAACCTGGCAGTTTATAAACACCGTGATTTATTTTAAGCTCCATCCGGTTGTCTGCCGCATTGATCTCGATCTGAGTTTCAGGCGATTCCCGGATTATATCGGTAAAGGTTTTTGCCGGCACGGTTATCTCACCTTTTTTTGTCACTTTTGCTTCCAGGGTGGTGGTCATCGAAATATCTAAATCCGTGGCTGCCAATTTGATCTTGGAATCATCCGCTTCTATGAGAATATGTGAAAGAATCGGCAAAGTAGTTTTGCTGGGGATAACGCTTACGATATCCTGTAAAGCGGAGAGTAACTTGCTTTTCAAGATTGTCAACTTCATTTCCTTCCTCCTGTATATTTTAATTAAAGATAGTTATAAAATAATAATTAATAATAATAAGGTGGATTTGTTGATAATATTCAATTCTTTAAAATTAACTCTTTTAACCTCTTGATCTTTACTTAAAATTTTCAAACTCAGAGCAGTGGATAAGATATTAAAATATCATCAACTATTCAACAAAAATCTTTCTAAAATTTTAATCAACCTTTCATCCACAACTTACTCACTGGATCCCTTAAGGTCAAATTCGGCAAATTAGGATGAATATAGAAAGTTGATAATTTGATCGATCTTCAACTTGAATTCCATATCTTTTTTTAGATTATCCGCAATTAGATTACAGGCATGGATTACCGTAGAGTGATCCCTTCCTCCGAATTCCAAACCTATGGTCTTAAGCGAGGCTTTGGTCAGGCTCCGGGTTAGATACATTGCCACCTGCCGGGCTAAGGCTATCTCCTGGGTTTTCCTTTTGGAACAGAGGCTTTCCTCTGAAAGGTTAAAACTTTCTGCTACCTTTTTTCGGATATCTTTTATAGTTATCTCCTTGGACCTATTTTTCATAACATCCTTCAAAACCTCCCTGGCTAACTCCACGCTTAACTCTTTACCATTCAGGGAGGAATAAGCTAAAAGTCTTATCAAGGCCCCTTCTAATTCCCTTATGTTGCAGGTTATATTGTCCGCAATGAACACTGCCACATCCTGGGGAATGGTTACCCCATCCGATTCGTTTTTTTTCTGCAGGATAGCGATCCTGGTCTCTAAATCCGGAGGCTGGATATCTGTGACCAGACCCCATTGCATGCGCGACAGGAGCCTCTCCTCTAAACCTTTGATGTCCTTAGGAGGACGGTCAGAAGTTAAGATGATCTGTTTTCCGCTCTGGTAAAGCGCATTAAAGGTATGAAAGAACTGGACCTGGGTTGATTCTTTCCCTGCGAAGAACTGGATATCATCTAAAAGGAGTAAATCCACATTCCGGTAATAGTTTACAAATTCCTGGGTGGTGTTCTTGGTAATAGAATTTATGAAATCGTTGGTGAACTCCTCGCTGGTAGCATAGAGGACATTTAACTCTTGATATTCTTCTCTGACATAATGTCCAATCGCTTGGGCCAGATGGGTTTTTCCCAAGCCCACTCCTCCATAAACATAAAGCGGGTTGAACTTGGTCTTTCCAGGTGCCTCAGCCACAGCTAAGGCTGCCGCATGGGCAAACTGGTTACTTTCTCCTACCACAAAGGTGTCAAAGGTATATCTGGGGTTGAACTGGTTGTTTTTCTGATTTAGTTTAGGGCTTTTTAGAGAAGTAGCGTTCTTTTTTTCGTGATTTTCAAAATTTATTCTGGAGATAGTCTCCCCTATCTCAGCCGAGATTAAAAAGGAAAGAGGCATTCTCTCCTGGGTAACTTTCTCCATTGCCTCCTGGATGAGATCAAGATAATGTTCCTCAATCCATTCCCCTACAAATTTATTTGGAACTGCTACCTTTAAGACCTTCTCCTCACAGGGGACCCCTTTGGTGGGTTTAAGCCAGGTATTAAAACTTTGTTTTTTTATTTTCTGGCTTAAATAACTGAGGCATTCCTGCCAGATCTTTTCGTTATCTGCGGGTATAAAATTTTGAACGAGCAATTGATTCCCCTTCACAGTGTGGAAAGTTATCCACAGATGTTTATAAAGGAGTGTGCTTTGTAAAGCTTGAGGTTATGAGGATCTATTTACAGGATTCCACTGAATTTTCCACAAGAAATTTTTGAATTCCGCAGGCCCGTTACTCGGATAAAATCTCCTCCTAGACTTATCAGCTAATATCTTGAGATATCCTCACCCAGTTTCTGCTTTTGAAGATAGTAGACCTTTCAAACTTGTCAAGAGATTTTAGAAAAAAACTTTGGAAAAGATTTAATCCGTTTATGAACCAAAGATTAAAAAGATTTTATCTGAAAAATTCCGAGAGAATTTCAAGAATATCTTCGGGAATATTTGATTTCAAAAAAGAACAGTCACTTATCCCCATTCAGATTAAGACGATAAGAAAAAAACTTGTCCACAGGATCCAAATTCGGATAAATCTCTCTTTCCTTTTTCCCTTGACTCTGCTTGAGGCGGAATATATAATAACTGAAAAAGGGAGTGAAAAATGAAAAGAACATATCAGCCTTCCAGGATCAAAAGGGTAAGGGACCACGGTTTCAGAAAAAGGAGCAAGACCAAAGGAGGCAGAAGGGTTTTAAAGCGGAGAAGATTGAAAAAAAGAAAAAGACTGACCGTGAAGATCAAAGGGAAATGATGAAAAAAGAGGGGTTTCCCAAATCCCTTAAAATCAAAAACAAAAAAGAATGGGATGAGGTAATCAAAAAGGGAGAAAGGTCTTTCAGTCATAAGCTGCTCTTATTGCGCTTGAAAACTGCAGAGAAGGAAAATAAGTTTGGTGTTGCCCTGAGCTCTGGCTTGAAAGGAGCAGTTAAAAGGAACCGGATAAAAAGAGTCTTAAGAGAGATACTTAGAAGAAATAAGGACAGATTTCTTTCCGGGGAGAAAGTAATCCTCATCTACAGATCTAAAGTGACAGAGATCAGTTACCATGAAATTTTAAATGAATTTTTCGGACTTTTTTAAATTCAAGAGCATTGATGTATAAAATCTTCATTTTATTAATCAGGATTTATCAGAGCACCCTGGGAATGGTTTTTCCCCCGAGCTGCAGGTTTAATCCTTCCTGCTCAGAGTATTCCATCCAGGCAATAAATTCTTTTGGAGTTTTCAAAGGCGGTTGGCTTTCCATAAAAAGGGTTTTGCGATGTAATCCTTTCTATCCTGGGGGATATGATCCGGTGGTAAAAGTTCACTCGCATAACGAAAGTCAAACTTTATAGGAGAAAGCAGTTGGATAAAAGAACCGTAGTCGCATTGCTGCTCATAGGTCTTATCATAATCCTGTACCCTTATTACGTCCAGTTGATAACCGGTGGAAAAGGGGTTACTCCGCCGAAAAAGGTCGAACAAACTCCTGTAGATACCTCAACACATCAGGAGAAAAAAGAAGAGGTTCCTTTAAAACCTTCAGGCTGGATCTCATTTGCTCCCTCGACCATCCCTGAGAAAAAAGTTTTTGTGGAGAATTCTTTTTACAAAGGGGTATTCAGCACCAAAGGCGGGGTTCTGACCAGTTTTATCTTTAAAAAGTATAAATATTCACAGGGCGGGCTGATTGAAATTATCCCTGAGGATACAATTTATCCCCTGAATATATCTTTTCCGGATATGAATCTGGATTTAAGCAAGGTCGATTTTAGCGTGGACAAAGAAAATCTTTTTCTCTCTAAGTCTCATCCGGTAGATAGCTTGACTTTTAGTTTTTCAGATGAAGAAGGGCTTTCTATTGCAAAAAGATTTATTTTTTTTGAAGATAAATATGATTTTCAGCTCCAGTTTGAAGTCTCTTCTAAGGATAAAAACTTAGGCAGAAGCTATCTTCTCGCCTGGGGCAGCGGAGTCAGTCCCACCGAGACGAACCTGCCTGAAGATCTTGGCTATTTTGAAGCCTCCTCTATGATGGGAACAGAAGTAGTCAAAATCAAAAATTTCCAGCAGCCTAAGGGTTCAGATATCGGCAAAATGGAAGAGTTCAGGTCAGGTGAAACTAAATGGGTTGCTACCCGCAGTAAGTATTTCTTCGCCTCTTTAGTTCCTCTTTCCAATCCTGCAATAGGGTTTAAAGCAGAAGGGACCAGGGAAGTAAAATCTTTAAATGATAAGAAGTTAGAGGAGAAGAAGATAGGGATTACTTTAGAGATGCCAACTGGTGGTAAGACGTTTCAGAATAATTTTATGGTTTATGTCGGACCAATCGACTATCATATTTTAAAAAATTATAAAATTGGATTAGAAAATTTAGTTGATTTGGGCTGGAAGATTATAAAGCCCTTTTCCTTAGCAGTATTGTGGATATTTGTAAATCTGCATAAGGTAATTCCGAATTACGGGCTGGTGATTATCGTTTTCACCATCTTAATAAAAATACTCTTTCATCCTTTAACTCATAAAAGCGTTACCTTAGCCCAAAAAATGCAAGAGTTACAACCTAAAATAACAGCCCTTAAAGAAAAATATAAAAAAGACCCGCAAAGGATGAATCAGGAGATAATGAAGTTGTATAAAGAACAAGGGGCAAACCCTTTAGGAGGTTGTCTTCCCCTTTTACCTCAGATGCCTTTATTTTATGGACTATTCGTGGTTTTCAGAAGCACGATTGAGTTGAGAGGGGCAAACTTCATATTCTGGCTAAATGACCTCTCACAAATGGACAAATACTACATTCTCCCTGTCATAATGGCAGTTACGATGTTCTGGCAGCAAAAGATGACCATAAAAGACCCTAAACAGATGGCAATGGTATATCTAATGCCAGTCCTATTTTTCTTCCTATTTAAGAGTTTTCCAGCAGGTCTTACCCTTTACTGGACCTTCTATAATATCCTCTCTCTGATCGAACAATATTATATTAAGTCGAAAACCAAGCCTAAAGAGACTGTTGCATAAATTATGGAGTTGTTGTCGAGGTCTTTTTGGGTTAGATTTTTTGTAGGGACAGTCCTCAGGCGGATGTCCCTGTCCTGACCTAATGCGGACAGCCACACGGTTCGACGATTCGACAAGCTCATCGTGCTGAGCCTTGCCGAAGCACAAGCTCCCTTCGGGTCTGAGCCTCAGGGTCGAAGACACCGTCCTGAGCGAAGTCGAAGGAGGGGCTGTCC
>JAUYBY010000008.1 GCA_030692925.1 Candidatus Zixiibacteriota bacterium
TTTTGTAGCGGAAGGCTTCAGCCTTCCATAGATGTTGAAAATGTAGCGTAAAGTTTCAGCTTTCCGCTTATTCTTTATACCTACACCCAACCCCTGGAGGTCTGAAGACCTCCGCTACATTTTAAAAACCTCTTTCCCAAACTCCAAAGACCCTGAGAAGGGATAGTCTGTAAAAGATTCAACTATCCCCTTTCTAACTGGATTTTCCAAAATATATCTTATTGCCTGAGTAACATTTTCTTCTCTTCTCAAGATATGATCATAAAAACTCTTTTGCCATAAGGCTTTTCCAGTTACTTTCTTATACCCATATCCACTGAGTTGTTTATATGTTCTGACGAATTTAATCAGGTCTGAGTTTTCTTCGGCCATTAGAAGTAGATGAAGATGATCAGGCATAAAACAATATGCCCATACTGATGAATTTTCTTTATTACAACAGGAACTCAATATTTCAAGTTGTTCACTCACAATTCGAAAATCAGTAAAAACTTTTAGCTGACCCTTAGTGCAGATGGTTACAAAATAAGCTTTAATTCCTTTATAGAGCTGAAGATCAAGTCGATTATTTTTTCGCCTTAACATTTTGTAATTCAACGAAGATGTAGCGGAAAGTTTTAGCTTTCCATTTTTTTCCAACACCTACACCCTACCCTGGAGGTCTAAAGACCTCCGCTACACAAAGCTCTCACCCTTTTTTAATTGCTCTACCTGTTTGACATTTTCTTCAGTCATCTTTATTTGTTTTTCAAGTCTTATACTCTTAAATATCTCTAAGGCTTCCTGGAAACGGGCCAGAGCGGCCTCTAAGTCTCCTTTGTCTTTAAGGACAAGCCCGATATTGTTCAACTGAATCCCCTGCCCTTCCAGGTATCCAATCTCCTGATCTATTTTCAAAGCCTCTTCATAATTTTCTAAAGCTTTATCTAATTCCCCTTTTGCCCGGTACACCAGGCCTACGTTATTCAGATCGCTTGCTTCTCCTTCATGATAATTTCTCTTGATATCAATCTTCAATGCCTCCTGGTGAGACGTCAAAGCTTGATCCAGTTCTCCCTTGGCAGTCTGGATAAGTCCTAAGTTGCTCCAGGCATCAGCTTCTCCCTCCTTATAACCCATAGCCTGAGCCACCTTCAGGGCATCATCAAAAAACTCCAGGGCACTATTCAGCTCACCTTTTTTGCTATAGACCAGACCTATGTTAGTCAGAGATAAATATTCTCCTTTTTTATTGTTTGATTTCCTGGAAAGCTCCAGTCCCTGTTTGTAGTAACTCAAATCCTCCTCCAAGGAGATCTTATCCAGCCTTCTTTGATGTCTTCCCTCTTCAAAAGGTGTATTCAACCAGACCTCGACAATTTTCAGAAGCTCCTCTTCTCTGATAAATTTTGCCGAAAGGGAGAGAACGTTGGAGTCATTATGTTGTCGAGACAGCTTTGCCATCTCCTCATTCAAACAAAGAGCCGCTCTAATTCCTTTAACTTTATTGGCTGAGATACTCATACCGATCCCTGACCAGCAGAAAAGAATCCCTCGCTCTGCCTCCCCTTTTGATACTGCCTCAGCCACCTTTAGGGCGAAATCCGGGTAGTCAACTGACTCCTCAGAAAAAGTTCCGAAATCCTTAACCTGATGACCTTTTTCCTGCAGGAATCTCTTTACCTTTTCCTTGTATGGATAACCTTTATGGTCCGCACCCAAGGCTATTTTCATGTTTTGTTCTTTTTTTGCTACCTGCTACAGGCTACTTGCTCCCTGCTTTGTATTCTCCGTCAATTCCCGCTCCCCACATAGAAAGAGTTGTCCACCAGGTGCTGTCCTCTCCATTCCCCAGATATTTGTCCCTGCCTGAAAGGTCCAAGAACAGCCCGATTGAGCCGTAGTCTCTCCTGGGATTGCCATAACCCTGGGTATTGCTTTTCAAAGTCACCAGATAGCTATCATCTCCAGAGTAATCTATAAGAATGCCGATACCGTTAGCGCTTCCAGCCCCTTGAGATAAATCAAAAGACAGATAATTGTCATTCCCGGCTTGATCTTCAAGTATACCGCAAGCAAGGTCATGACCGCATCCCTGAGAGACTCCGTGCGAGATATAGTCATCGTCTCCGGATTTATCTAAGAGCAAGCCCAAAGTCATATGAGTAGCTGTTCCCTGGGCATACTGGTACGAGATATATTTATCGTTCCCTGAAAAATCCAGAAGGCTTCCAAGCCCCCACCAGTAGCTTGAGCCCTGTCCGAATATGTCCGTTACGTAAAGGTCGTTTCCTGAGAAATCGCATAAGAATCCGAATCCTCCGGACATTATCGGTCTTATCCCGTAGGCAAAACCCTGAGACAGGCTGATATAATGGTCTTTGTATCTCAAGATGTCTTTGTACTTTCCTCCGGCATAATAAGAATCGTTGCCGGATGAGTCGACTAACGCTCCGAAGCCGGAGACAAATCCGAACCCCTGAGCATACAAAGCACCATTGTACTGGTCTGCTCCACTCACATCTGACAGAATCCCAACTCCAAAACCTCCAGCTCCTTCAACAAAAGTGTCTCCGAAATATCTGTCATTCCCCTCCTCATCTATCAAAATTCCAACCCCAAAAAGCCCTGAGCCCAGGGAGAAGTTTCTTCCAATATTAAGTATCATCGCCTGATTTATCGATTAAAATCCCCGTCTCGAAAAAACCCGAACCCAGAGTATAATTTCCTTCAGCTTTATAAGTATCATTCCCTCCTAAATCCAGAACAACTGTGGAATGGTTTGAAGAGGTCAAATTATACTGGTCATCACCACCCAGGTCGATTATTATCCCTGGACTTCCTTTATAGACCGAAGAGCCAAATCCGCCTATAAGGATTCCTCCTTGAGAAGTTTCCAACGATAATAATATGTCATTCTTATCTGTTTTTATCTTAGGAGAGGATGAAAGATACTCCTGCAGACTTTCCTCAGCTTTCTCTACCGCGCTACATAGTAAAACATTTTCCGGATAAGCTTTTTCTAATTTGAACTTTTCAGCCAGAGGGATCAAACCCTTGGTCAGAGCTTCCTCATATTTTTGCTGTTTGTCCAGCTCCTCCACGCTCTTGAACTCATCTTTCTCATCTTCTAAGATAATGAACGGGAAATAGTTTTTTAGAGAATCAAGCTCCTTGAATGAAAGCTCCTTAAACGCCTCATGCCAACTGCTGTCTGCCTTCAGCAATCCAAGGTAAATATAGCTTACAGCTTCTCTCAACTTCTGCGGCAATCTATCTATTCTCTTCAGGTTCTTTTTTATAAGAAGCTCATCTTCAGGGAGGAATCTGAATTCTTCTTTAAATTCAAGCTCCTTCCCGTTATCCGTTTTTCTTGACCTTGAGACTATATATTTGAATCCATCCTTCAGTAAAGACGAAAGGGACGTCTTGTCCTTTTCTAAACTCAATCCCAATTTCTCTGAAAACAAGGAAATCTCCAGAGGGTTTCTCATCAACTGGTCTATCTTCTGAAGTCTGAAAGGGTCTATGTCCAGATAATCGTTCCTGAAAGTCAAATCCATTCTGGTCATCTTGATGCATCTCAGGGCATCATTTAGAGCTTTATCTTTTAAGGAATCTGAGGCATTAGTAAATTCCTGAGAAAAACCGCTGGAACGGGATAGAGCCAGAAAGAGAACTGCAAAAATAACGAGTTTTCTCACTGAATTTCCCCTTTCAGTTTTTTCTTTTTTCTGGCTTCCTGTATTAGCAGGACAATGATGCTGATCTCATAAAGGACGTAAAGAGGGACTGCTAAAAGCATCATATTAAAAGCATCCGGCGTAGGAGTGACAAAGGCAGCCACTATCAGAATAGCGATCACCGCATATCTCCTTCCTTTTCTCAGGGTAGCTGATGAGATAATGCCGATTTTTCCTAAGAAATAGGAAACGATCGGAAGCTCAAACACCACTCCGAAGATCAGGGTAGTATATCCAATAAAGCTCAGGTAATCATCGATCTTTATCCAAGGATGCATTTTATCCGTTCCAAAAGAAAGGAGGAACTTAATCATATTGGGTAGAACTACGAAGAATGCAAAAGAGGCCCCAACGACAAATGAGAATGTGGAAAAAAAGACTAAAGGTGCAACCACCTTCGCCTCTTTTTCTAAAAGCCCTGGGACTATAAACTGCCAGAGCTGATAAAGGATCACTGGAGAACTGACAATCGCTCCTACGATCATGGCTATTTTCATACGGACTGAAAGAGCCTCAACCGGTCCCATAAAATAAACCCCGGGCAAGGGTTTGGCTATGAAATCTATCATTTTATCTGAGAAGAAAAAGGCAACCACAGAGAAGATCACCACTGAGACCAGAGATTTGATTAACCTTCTCCTGAACTCCTCCACGTGATCTAAAAAGGACATCTCTTTTTCCCTGGGCATAATTTGGTGAATCTCCTAAAAAAAAGAAATTACCGCTTCGACCACGCCTAAATAATAACTATTTAGGCACTTTGTCAATTGATAATTGTAAAACGAAATTTAGAAATAGAGAATTTTCTTAGTGAAGTTAACTATATTAGAATAAAGTTGGATGCGTAGGTCAACCATGTCCGAAGGACTGGTTGACAATCAATTTACTGATTGAGAAACGACTTCTTTAAGAACCCAGCAAACTTCGAAGTTCATTTAAGAATTCATTTATGTCTTTGAACTTGTGGTACACTGAAGCAAAGCGGACATAAGCTACCTCATCTAAGACCTTCAGCTTCTTCATCACCAGCTCTCCTATCTCTTTTGAGGATACCTCTTTTTTTGATAAACCCTGCAATTCCTCCTCTATCTCATCCACTAATGAAGTTATCTTTTTTGAACTGATCGGTCTCTTATTACAAGCAAGCTCTATTCCTCTTTGCAGCTTGAGCCGGTCAAACGGCTCTCTCCTATCATCGTTCTTAACTACAGTCAAAGAGACATTCTCCACATACTCGTAGGTAGTGAATCTTTTTCCACATTTCTCACATTCCCTTCTTCTTCTCACCGATTTTCCATCCTGAGAAGGACGGGAATCGATCACCTTATCCTCTTCATTTCCGCAAAAAGGACATCTCATTTTCTCTTTCCTTCGCCCCTCTTTCTTTCCTTCGTGTCTTTGCCTATGATTATGATTTCCACACCAGCTTCATCCAGCATCTGCCTGGACATTTCATCCGGATAACTATCCTCAATTATTATCTTGCTTATTCCAGCATTAATTAAAAGCTTGGAACAGAGGATGCAGGGATGGGTGGTTGAGTAGATAATGCTGTCCTTTATACTGACTCCAAAAGTGGCTGACTGCACAATCGCATTCTGCTCAGCGTGAGTTGCTCTGCAAAGCTCATGTCTTTCCCCGGAAGGTATTCCCAACTCTTCTCTTAAACAGCCTATATCCAGACAGTGCCTCAGGCCCATTGGCGCGCCATTATACCCTGTGGCTAAAATCTTTTTATCCTTGACAATTACCGCACCTACCTGTCGCCTGAGGCAGGTGGAACGAGTAGAGGCCAAGCGAGCAATGCTCATAAAATACTGATCCCAGGAAGGTCTTTCTCTAACCTGAGTACCAATTTTTATTTTAACCTTATTTCCTCTTTGGTTCTTTTTGTTCTTAGATTTTCTCAATTTTGACTTTATCTCCTATTTTAGCTTTTAGAAGCTTCTGAGCACTTCCCTGATTAACTGCTATCTCCAGGAAATTGCTACTGCCTATCAGTATTAAAAGCTTGCCCTCTTTTTCTTCTTCATAATATTGACTGAGGTGATTGACCTTTTTGTTTTTGATTCTGATCTGAACTCGTTTGCTTTTTCGAATTAAATCTGAACTTATATTGGTAACCAGATTCCCGAATCTATCAATATAGATGATTTCTCCCATGAGATAATCTTTCCTGTAAACTGGAGCGTGCAATTTGAACTTATAACAGTCTTGAGTCGGAAAGCCGAATTCTCCTAACTTCACTCCAAGGGAGAGATAAGCAGACACCGGCGCAAAGATATCTCTGGCATGGAAGGTGGAAGAAGGTTTGCCCAGGAAATATTCTAAATTGGTTATATTGATCATCTCCCTTACTTTTTCTTGGTCATAGATGAAGCTGAAAATCCCGTTGTCCGGTCCGACAAAAAAGTAATCATCAGTTCTGATTAAAACCCCTTTTCTTTTTCCTCCCACTCCCGGATCAACCACTGTTAGGTGAATCGTTCCCTTTGGAAAAAACTGATAAAATGAGTTTAAAAGCAGGGATCCTTCCAAGACGTTGAAAGGGGATATCTCGTGGGTTATATCAACGATCTTGATCTGGGGATTAATTCTTAGGAGCACTCCTTTAACTGCACCGGCATAACCTCCGGCCTGGCCGAAATCCGTAGTCAGGGTGATGATTTTATTAGGCTGCATCCTGTCACTCTTTCAAATCCATAAGGTTGAGACCTGTTATCGGGTCGGTTTTTTTCGAGAGCTTCCCCTCAATCGGATTGAAAACTATCTCCGTGGTGGCTGTGACCGTAGCCTTGTTTAAATGACCGGCAACAACTTTGAAATCCTCTCCTGCGAGGGTAACGTGAGCATGAACGATGATCTTATCGCCTGAAAAAGCCACGTCCCCTACCATACTGATCAGCTCAAAATCCTGTTCAAACGACTTTTCCTTATACTCTTTTTTGTTTACATCAAAATAACCGAGGGACACATTCTTGACCGCGCCCAACCCATAGAAGAACCCGCCTGTGATCTCCTCTTTTTCCACAAAGACCCTCAGGCGATCGACTATCTCATCTCCTCTTTCCAGCCTGATGACATAAGTGGTTGCAAACCTCTTATATTGCATCTTCTCACCTATAACTTTTGAGAGGCATTCCCCCTTGATAGGAGGGTAACCCCTCTCCCCAACCCTCTCCCACAAGGGGAGAGGGAATTCGGTAATTAAAACCTTACCTAAGTCTCAGAATCGATCCAGTAGAGATAATCTTTTGAGCCTGAGATAATGGGAAGCGCGATTATCTCCGGCACTTCATAAGAATGGAGTTTTCTGATTTCCTCTTCCACACTCTTGTACAGCTTTTTTCTGGTTTTAATCAGCAGTAAGACTTCTTTTTCATCCGAGATTTTACCTTTCCATCTGTAAATTGATTCGATGTCATTAATAATATTAACGCAGGCTGCAAATCTCTTCCCCACCAGAGAAAAAGCTATCTTCTTTGCCTCTTCTTCAGAAGAAGTCGTAACCAGTATTATAATAAAATCTTCCACGTTTGAACTTTTGTCCCGCCTATAGCGGGATTAAGCTTTTGAGCTTTCAGAGTGTTATTTTCTTATTTTCCTTTTTAAAATCTTTTCTATCGACTCAACTTTCCCTTTTAACCTGTTCTTTGCATCTTTCCGGTCATCCACTATGATTACAGCGTAAACTCTGTTGGATTCCTTTCTCAAAGTATTATGGCATTTCTTAATTAAGCTGAAAATCTTTTCCCATTCGCCTTCGATTAAGGTACAGGTAGAAGTGGTCTGATAAGGCAACCCGCTTTTGTCAACCAAATCAACTACTTTGGCTACATATTTGCTAAGGCTTTCCCCCTTATCCAGAGGAAACATCGTAAATTGCACTAACATCTGTTCCTCCTTTCTTCAAAAGAGTAAGGCAGAAGCGTATTGCAATACGCCCCTACTATTTTGAAGAAATTTAAGTAAACTTATCCTGATTGTCAAAGAAAAAAGTAAGGGCAGGGTGAACATGCCCTTATTCATTTTGAAATTGAGATATCTTTATGTAAGGGGCGAACAGGTATTACTTTTCTAAACTTCCATCACTCTGATTTCTCAATTTTATTTTTCAGCTTCTCATCCCTGATCTGCTCTATAAGCTTTGACAACTGCTCCACCTTGAAAGGCTTGGGCAAAAGGTAATCCACCCCGAATTCCCTGATCTTTTCCGCATCGAAGCTCACTCCCCATCCGGTTATCATTACCACCGGGGTCTCTTTTCTCATCTCCTTTATCCTTTGAGAAACCTCCCAGCCGGACATCTCCGGCATTCCTAAGTCGGTTATCACCAGATCAAAACCATCCTGCTGGAAAAGAGCCAGCCCTTCTTTGCCGGAAGAAGCGACTTTTATATCATGTCCCAATCCTTGCAAAATGTTCTCCAGCAGATCGCGGATTATCTTCTGGTCATCTATGGCTAATATGTTTAATCTTTCTTCTTTTTTCTTTTTTTCCTCGGTTATAGTTTCTCTCGTAGTAGTCTGTTTTTTCTCCGGAACCTCTTCGATTTCGCCCTTGACCTCCCGGATCAGCTTGCTTCCTTTTATCACCAGCTCCTCGATGGTGCTTATCTGCTCAGCGACCATATCAGTGGCGAAATCCTTATAGGGCTTAAGCTGAAACATAATCAGCTCGGCATTACCCAAAATCCCAGCTAAGATATTGTTCAAATCGTTAAAAAATTCCTTAGGGACTTCCTTTTTCCCCGTATCTAAAATAGAAACAGGCTCCTGAGCTTCTTCGAACTTAGCATATTCCACCACTAACTCCACCTCTCCCTTTTCATCTAACAAAGGATAAGCCCAGACCTTTAAAAATCCTTTCCTACCTGATTTCTCTTTAGATAATTTGATCTGCTGGAAACAGGGCTTCTTTTCTTTCAAGGAAAGATAGCAGGGGCAAGCCTCAGGCTGGCTCTGAGGATATATTATCTCGAAACAACTTCTTCCCACAACCTCTTCCTCAGAAAGATTTAAAAACCTCAAGCCGGCTTTATTTATTTTGATCACCCTTAATTCCTTATCATATATCGTAATCCTATCCTCAACCGAATCTAAGATCGAGCTGATCAAATTTTCTTTATGCTCCAACGCCTTGCTCAGGGACGAGCTTTTCAGAGCTTCTGTAGCCTGAAAAGCCAAAGTCCTGATGAAATCTTGTTCTGAAGGTGAAAAAGAATCATGATTGGTTTCGCATTCTAAGATAATCACTCCGGTCGGTTCTTTGCCATTCCCCAAAGGCACAGCAAAGACCTTTTTCCCGTTTCTATCTTTAAATTCCTGGTTTTGTCCTTCATTTAAAAGTCTAAGCTCCCCGTTCCCACTTCCTTCTTTAAACCAGTCATTTATGGACGAATGAATTTCTTCCTGCAAAACTTCTGATGAAGAAGCCTTCAAAGATAATGAGTCTCCTTCCCGAAGATAAATTCTGCAATTGCAGGGGTGAAAGATCTCTGAGCAGGCTTTGACTATGTGCGAGAGGACCTCCTCTAATCTTCCCTTGCTCAGGTCCTCAGCGATAAGCCTGAGAAATTTTTCTTTCTCTCCAGCTATCTTTAGCTTCTTTTCTTTCTGCTCCAGGGTTTCGATTTCTCTCAAGTTCTGAATTCTACCGGCTAAAGCCCGCGACAATTCATAATAAGGTTCAGGTTCAAAGTCATCAAAGTGATACTTGACCCGGGAAAAAAGGGCGACAACTCCTGATATCTTCTCTTCAGAAATAAGCGGAATGCAAATCCCTGATTCGATATTATCCTCCTTGAGCAAAATAGCTAATTTTTGATCAGAGTTTAATAGTTCGCCTGCGGTTTCGATCCTCTTATCCTTCAGGCAAAGTGAAAAAATCTTTGAGTCAACTCTTGTGTTTTTGAGATTCTCTAAGGTTTCATCAGATAATCCCAGAGACTGGACTAAGATTAACTCCTTATCAGTTGGTGGTATAAGAAAAACAGCCCCCGAATCTGCCTTCAGTTCTTTAGATAGATAGGCAAGAGTAAAATCCAGAATTGAAATGATTTTATCCTTGTTCTCGACCTGGGAGCTGGATTTATCTAATTCTGCTAAAAAGGAACTAATCTCCGTAGCTTTTAAGTTTTCTTTCTTGAATTTTTTCCTTGCCTCTAAAATTGAAGGCAGCCAGTTTAAAGGGCTATAGCTTACCAGGACGATTCCGACTACATATAAAGCGATTTTGCTAAGCTCACCCCAGGAGGTATTTCCAACAAAGAAATACTTTTCAAGTTCTGGGATATTTTCACCCAGCTCCAAAAGGCTTCCCAAGAAAATCAGGAAAACTCCTAGGCTCATTTCACCCCAGCCCTTGAGATTGAGCTCCAAATATTTTTCTTTTAGATTAACCAAGAAAAACCAGAGTAGAAGCAAAATCAGGGAGAAGAATATTTGAATTAACGGTAAGGTCATATTTAAACTTTTAGTTTAAGTATGGAATTTTATAGATCAGCAGGTTTAAACTGCTTACAGATCCTGATATAATCTATGCAAAAAATTTGAAAAATCAATTAGAATTTGCTTTTTGCCAGCACATTCTGTATGTAGTTCATTGGTCATATTCAAAATAAATAAAGATTGAAAGGGTTACAAAAAGTAAAATTACCCGGATTTAATCAAAGATTTAATCCGTCGGTTAAATCTCCCTTTAAACAAATTAGGTCTTATACGAAGATTTCCCTTGATTGTCTTATCCCTATAATCTATAATGACTTCGAAATTCATACTTTTTTGCAAAACTAACTCGAAGGAGGTGAAAAAATGCCAGTGAAGAAAAAAGCAACCAGGAAAAAGGTGGCTCCCAAGAGGGCGAGAAAGGCATATTACTGTGTCCCCTGCGGGATGGAATTAACCGTTAGCAGGGCTGGAATCGGGACAAGTTCACTGATGTGCTGTGGAGAGCCAATGAAGGCTAAAAAGAGATAAATATTGCCTCTCGACAAAAAGCCCCTGAAAGGGGCTTTTTGTTTTAATAATATCTAAAGTTCTTTTTCCATCAGCCGATATTAATAAACGGGCAGAAGGCCCATTAATTCTTTCAGTTCCAGCAGGGCAGGGTGCGAGAAGGCATTCTGCTCTGTTTTTTTATGCTCAGGTTATAAGTAATTTTATCCACTGAAATTTTTACCAGTATATTTTAACTTCACCGGAAAGCTCGAGTATTCAGCTATCCAAAAAAGGGCATGATAATAAAATAGCCTCCACGTTTAAATTTCCGAGGAGGCTATTTATTGCACTCAAAAATCACTTCAGAATTATTTCATCTCAGATTCGGAGTTGAGAAGCTGTTAGGTTTAATGGTCGTATTAAGCGTATTTGCTTCCCTGTCTACCAGAATTGCCTCAGAGATCTTCAGGCGATTTAAGTCATAATTAGCCAACTTTGGTTTGAATCTGAGGATAACAATTGAACCGGTCCCGGGCTGAATCGAGTTTTGTGCCTGTAAATCGAGCAACCCGATTATCTGATATTTATCCTTGTAAGAGGAGAACACCGAAAGCGTCTTGCTCCTCTCAGTCAAAACCGGATCCAGAGGTTCGAATTGCGCCGGGTCAAACTCAACCAAAATCTGAACGCCAGCCACCGGTAAATTGAAGTTAGCACTAACCGGTATCTCTATTATTCCGTTTATCTCATTCGACCCAAAGAGCTCTACGTCAGCCAGGGGTTGAGGGACGGCTTTATAGAACGGCGCCACGCAGCCTGGTTGCGGTATGGGACCCCCGCGGAACAGGAAATTAATCAAATAAATCAAATCGACGATATCCACAGTACAATCAGCATTCACGTCCGAGGATTTCATAGACAGGGGAGCTGGACCGCTCTTGAAAAGATAATTGATGAAGTATATCACATCTGGCAAATCCACGTAACCGTCGTGGTTTATATCCCCCGGAGTACACCACACCTTGGGAGCAGGACCTCCTCTGAATAAATAATTAATCAAATAAATTATATCTGCCACGGTGGTGAAACAATCTGCATTTATGTCTCCGGCTGCGGGTGGCTTAGGTGGAGGACCGTCTTTAAAAAGAAAATTGACGAGAAAAATCACGTCATTGGTGTTAACGTTTCCATCTCCGTTGACGTCACCATTCTTAGCAGAGGGAGGAACTACCTGCCGGGGTTTTACCTTGATCAAGACCGTGCCGGTATCAGCTAAACCCGTTCCATCATTAACGATGAAAGTGTCCGTATAAGGGGAGTTCTGAGTATCCGCAGGAACAGGCACCCAGGTGAAAAATCCGGTATCAGGTGTAGGATGGGGAACTGTAGATAAACTGCCTACTCCATATTTGGTAATAGTCAATATATCTGAGATATCCACGTCTGAGGCATGCACTTCAAAACGCAGGGTATCGCATCCGGACGAGTCACACAAGACCTGCTGCATACCCGGCACTATAATGCCCGGATTATGTTTTACCGGCGCCGGAAGCTGGACTCTGATCCTGCCCTTTTGGAAAACCGGTTTGTAACCTATACCCGCTGCTGAACTGAATTCTATTTCAACTCCCCCTGATGCGGTGAAGGTATCCACGTAAACCGTTTCACTGACTGCATCATTTCTTACCGTGAAGAAAAGCTTGGCTATAGGACCTTCTCCCGGTGCAAGGTTGCCTGAAAGCCAGACTGCAAAGACAATTATGGACTGCTGTAAATTGTCTATGGTGAAGCCGCTGACACCAGCGGAGGCAGACGAACCTCTGGTTCCTGCAAAAGACCCGGAGTCGCAGACCACTGAACTGCCAGAGAATTTCAAGGGGAGTGACAGCCCGCCTATGGCGGCATCATTGTATACTCTAACCTGTAACACAAAGTGCTGCCCTTGAGCGGTAACTGTGGTAGTGTCAACCTTGCAGGTGTCCGGAACCCCAGGATCTTGAGCCATCGCCAAAACGGGAATCAGAATAAGCAGTAGTGCCCCAAAAAGTGTTCCGCACTTCTTCATTTAAACCTCCTTGTTTTGTTTACAAAATTATACCAAATTAAGGAAAGTTTTAAGTTTTTTAAATTTACCAAGAACAAAGGTGGCAAAAATCTGTCCCGATTTCTCATAAACCAAATTAAGCCAAAGTATAAATTTTGTCAAGGATTATTTCATTTACAATCTGACTGGGAATTCTATACTCGAAAAACCTTTTGCGATTTATCTAAAGGTATTTACAGTAATTTTTTGAAATTTGAATCCAGTCTCGACTTTTTGACTCAGAACCATCTCCAAAGAAAGTTAATTTTTATATCTGACCACTTGGAAGGCATACCTAAGTCTCTGATTTCCAACCGCTTATAAACCAATAAAACTAATCTAAAAAAATTTAGAAAAACAAAAAAAATCCTTGACAAAAAAAATCGATAGTTTATATTGTAACTGAAATAGTTAGAAAGATTTACCCCTTCTAACACACATAGAATTTCTTCAAAAAGATTTCCAGAAAATCAAGGTTGTTTTTTTGTCTTTTTTTTCAAGAGGATAAAAGTATAATCAAGTTTTGTTACAATTTTGAACAACCATTGTCAGGCGTTGACTTGAAACATTTTTCAGCTTTTGTGATTAGAAGTGCATAATAAATATTTTGAAATTATGATGGCTTTCGAAATAGGCAGTATCTTCTTAATTGTCAAGCGGATATGCAGGTGGGAAAATCTCTCATTTTGCTTTTCAAATGGGCACTTAAATTGCGATAATTCACGATGTTGGACTATATATAAACATAAAAACAAGGGGAACGAAAGATGAAAAAGTGGCTAAAGCTTTTGAGCCTTGCCATTTTCTTAACATCAGTAACCGCACTAATAGCCAATGCCTACTATTGGCCACCCTCAAACATCCCACCAGGATCTCCACC
The DNA here is from genome assembly GCA_030692925.1 of Candidatus Zixiibacteriota bacterium. Lineage (GTDB taxonomy): Bacteria > Zixibacteria > MSB-5A5 > MSB-5A5 > RBG-16-43-9 > RBG-16-43-9. The sequence continues at coordinate 13,624 of JAUYBY010000008.1, forward strand.
AAATTATACCCAGATCGATACCGCTTATTTCTTGGGTACTCCTTCTTTACCTCTACCTCCTCCGGACAGTGGTGGAGTTTATATCTGGTATGCCAATGGAATGTGGCAGATAGCAAATCATATCTATTCTAAGGGTAACTCTTTAGAGCAGTTTCACTGCTGTATCTTAGTCCGGATGGACCAGCCACCCACGCCCGGAGTAAATGTCTTTGCTGAACAGTTTGAGCTTTTTTCTGATACCACTCAAGGTCAGTGTTATAAGCAAAACGACCGCTGGGGCTGGAAACCCTGGGGTGGAAACCTGTATGAGATCTGGTGGGATGTAAATACTCGGGAATGGAAAGATGGGATGGGTGACCCAAATGATTTTATGAAATTTAAAATTGCAGGTTGCGCAGTTGATTTTAACATCTGGTCTTCTAATCATAGCACACCTTTTGATGCAAGTCAAATCTTTTTAGGTGCTAATAAAACTCCCCTTTCTACTGTCCCAGGATTTTATGATTTCTTTTCCGGGATAACTGACCCTTATCAATCTCAAGCTGGCAGTGATCCGACAAATGATCCAAATGTTACCATCTTCACCAAAAAAGATGATACTCTAAGAACATATAATTTAAATGGCTTGATTAACCCCACTGACAGTTTTGGCTGCGACCCCTTCACTTACAACAACACCAACTTTGGCAATTATGGTCCGAGATACAATGGAACCTTTGCCTATGAAGGGAACGGCGTAGAATTCTCTACCAAGTGCGTTGAACCGCTAAACCATAATCCAAACATTATCTTACCAAACGATTCTATTTTATTTGTTTGTGGAGGGAGCTCTGTTTGTGTTCCGGTCTTCGCTTCAGACCCGGATCCGGAAGATACCATAACAGTGACCAAGATCTTTGGTGCTGGCAGTTATACCCCAAAGACCGGCTTGACTCCCATCAACGATACAATGTGTTTTGTTCCTGATACGAGTGGAATATATAAATTTATTTTCAAAGTTATTGACAACCATGGTGCAACAAATTATGATACTACTTACTATACGATAACTATGAACTCACCGCCTGTGGTCACTGCACCGGACAACAGCAAGTTCATCTGTAATCCTGGGGATAGTGTTAACTTCAGTGTCAATGCCACAGACCCGAACACCGGGCAGAATTTGACCTTAGAGAAGACCTCAGGTCCAGGCAGTTTTACCACAGTCAACGGCACCTCACCTTTAAGCGGCACTCAGAAATGGGCACCTACAATTGCCGGCACCTATAACTTCATTTATAAAGTAACTGATGCTTGTGGTGTAGTAGATTATGACACAGCTACCTGGGTGATAACTTTCAATACCCCACCAGTAGTCTCAGCTCCGGATTCAAGCAAGTTCTTATGCAATCCTGATACCATCAGGTTTAATGTTAGTGGAACGGATACTGATCCCAATGATACTTTAAAGTTAGAATTAGTTTCCAGCCCTGGCATCTTCTCTACTGTTACCGGACCTTCTCCTGTAAATGGAACCTTGAAGTATTATGTTACCGCCACTGGAACTTATACCTTTATCTTCAAGGTAACTGACAAGTGTGGGGCAGTGGATTATGATACTGCCTCCTGGTTTGTGATTAAGGATGCCACCACTCCAGTGGTAACCGCTCCTGATTCCAGCAAGACCTTATGTGGTCCCGACACCATCCGGTTCACCGTTACAGCCACTGATGCTAATCCTTATGATACTTTGAAATTATACAAGTATTCAGGACCGGGGACTTTCTATCCGGACACAGTTAAAGGTAATCCGCCTTTATCTGGGACGTTGAAATATTATGTGACTGCCAGCGGGACTTATAATTTCATCTTCAAGGCAATGGACAAATGCGACAGGTATGATTTTGATACAGCTACCTATGTCATCAATATGAACACCCCTCCCACGGTAACAGCACCTGATTCCAGTAAGTTCTTCTGCGGACCTGATACCATCAGGTTCACAGTAACAGCTACTGATCCGAACTCTGGTGACACCTTAACCCTATCAGGTCCAGGGATTCCGACCCCGATAAAAGGACTTTCTCCTCTGT
>JAUYBY010000025.1 GCA_030692925.1 Candidatus Zixiibacteriota bacterium
TGGTGATGCCGGGTGACAACGTCAACATGTCAGGGGAGTTAATTGCGCCCATAGCTATGGAGAAGGAGTTAAGGTTTGCCATAAGGGAGGGGGGGAGGACAGTTGGTGCGGGAGTGGTCACGGAGATAATAGAATAAAAAAGCTCAAAAGCTCAAAGGTTAAAAGAAAACGATTATCGTTTGAAGGATAAGGACTAAGATGGACGGACAAAAAATCAGGATTTGGCTCAAGGCTTACGATCATTACTCACTGGATAAGTCAGCCCAAGAAATCGTAAGAACTGTTACCCGAACCGGCGCTAAGATCTCAGGACCAGTGCCTTTACCCACAAGGAGAACAGTCTATACGGTTTTGAGATCACCGCACACTGATAAAAAATCCAGGGAGCAGTTTGAGACCAGGATCCATAAAAGATTGATTGACATATACGATTCCACCCCTCAAACCGTGGATGCTCTGATGAAGATGGAGTTGCCAGCCGGCGTGGACGTGGAGATCAAAGTTTAAAATCTTCAGGTGTAGAGATGGAAGGTATAATTGGTAGAAAAGCGGGGATGACCCAGATTTTCGGGAAAGAAGGGGAGTTCATCCCGGTGACTGTGATAGAGGCAGGCCCCTGTCCGATAGCTCAGGTAAAAACTGCGCAAAAGGAAGGGTATAATGCCCTGCAGTTAGCTTTTGGTCAGAAAAGAAAAACACTTTTTAATAAACCCTCGATCGGTCATTTTGAGAAAGCTAAGATCGAGCCTAAGAGGTTCTTAAGAGAATTCCGGACAGATAAACCGGATAAACAACTTGAGCCGGGCAAGGAGATAAAAGTCGATCTTTTTACAGTCGGAGAGAAAGTGGATGTTACCGGAGTCTCCAAAGGGCTTGGTTTCCAGGGAGTGGTCAGAAGACATAAATTCAGAGGAGGCCCAAAAACCCATGGGCAGTCAGATAGACTAAGAGCACCTGGATCTATAGGTTCAAGCTCTTTTCCCTCGCGCACCTTTAAAGGACAGAGGATGGCCGGAAGGATGGGAAATGAAAGGGTGACTGTTCTTAACTTAGAAGTGGTAGGGGTAGACTTAGAAAAGAATATGTTGTTAGTCAGAGGAGCAGTTCCAGGTAAGAAGAATGCTATCTTACTGGTGAAGAAGTCAAAGAGAAGATAAATTCAAGGTTTGAAAGTTTATGAGCAAGGCAAATCTATATAATATCGAAGGTGAACAGGCAGGAGAGCTGGAACTGAAGCCAGAGCTGTTCGGGTTAAAGCCCAACCCGAAAGCCGTGCACCAATACGTCAAAATCTACCTTTCTAACCAGAGGCAGGGCACAGTGAAAAAGAAAACCCGGGCAGAGGTGCGTGGTGGTGGGGCAAAACCCTGGAGGCAGAAGGGCACTGGCAGAGCCAGGGCTGGTTCTAATACCTCTCCCATCTGGGTAGGCGGCGGCAGGACTTTTGGACCTTTTCAGAGAAACTGGAAGACTACCCTGCCTAAAAAGATCTCCAGGTTGGCGCTGAAATCTGCTCTTTCTTCTAAGGCTTCCGAGGATAAAATAAAGGTCCTGGAGGAACTATCCCTGGAACAGCCTAAGACCAAAACCATTTATGCCCTTCTGCAAAAATTGGGAATAAGCGGTTCCAAAATTCTTTTTTTGGGAGATGCCAGAAAGGAGAACCTTTACAAATCCTGTCGCAACATAAAAAATTTGACTTTTAGGCCAGCTCAGGTAGTTAATCCTTATGATCTCCTGAACTGCGAATATCTTTTGTTGACCAGAGATACCCTTAAAAAATTAGAGGAGGTTTTCTCCAGTTGAAACCAGCCAGGAAAGTCATTTTAAAACCCTTGGTCACAGAGAAAAGCACTGATCTCCGCGTCAAAGAGGATAAGTATGCTTTTGAGGTAGACCTTAAGGCGAACAAGCCGGAAATAAAGAAAGCGATCGAGGAGCTTTTCAAAGTCAACGTGGTCGGAGTTCACACCATGATCGTGCACGGAAAAGTCAAGAGAATGGGCAGGTTTGAGGGTAAAAGACCTAACTGGAAAAAAGCGATCGTCAGCTTGAAAAAGGGAGAGAAGATAGAGTTTTTTGAAACAGTCTAAGGTCTTTATTTAAGAATAGAAGAAGGATCAAGAAAGCGAGTTTGCAAGATGCCGTTAAGGAAATATAAGCCAGTTACTCCAGGGTTGCGATTTAAAACCCTTCCGACTTTTGAGGAGATAACCAAGGATAAGCCAGAGGAGTCCTTGATAGTCACCTTAAAGAAAAAAGGCGGAAGGAATAATTACGGGAGAATTACCTGCCGTTACCGCGGCGGTGGCTCAAAGCGGTATTACCGGATAATAGATTTCAAGAGGGATAAACTTAATATTCCGGCTAAGGTAGCCTCGATCGAGTATGACCCTAACCGTTCGACCCGGATTGCGCTTTTGAATTACTCGGACGGAGAAAAAAGGTACATTTTAGCCCCGTTGGAGCTTAAAGTTGGAGATAAAATTATGGCTGGGGATGAGGTCGAGATAAAGCCGGGAAATGCTATGCCTCTGGCTAAAGTCCCCTTAGGAACTATGATCCACAACGTGGAGTTAAGAAGAGGCAAAGGCGGTCAGATAGCCAGATCTGCTGGTGGCATGGCTCAGTTAGTGGCAAAGGAAGGCGAGTATGGACACCTGAGACTCCCTTCAGGAGAGATTCGTCTGGTGCGGCTGGAATGTTTTGGCACCATCGGGCAGTTGAGCAATATAGACCATGAGAATATCTCATACGGCAAAGCGGGCAGAACCAGATGGATGGGAAGAAGACCCAGGGTCAGGGGAGTAGCCATGAACCCGGTGGACCACCCGATGGGCGGTGGAGAGGGAAAATCCTCAGGCGGAAGACATCCCACTACTCCCTGGGGTAAAGCAACCAAAGGTCTAAAGACCCGAAAGAGAAAACTTTCTGACAGATGGATAGTTAAACGGAGAAAATAATCTATGGCGCGTTCTCTAAAAAAAGGTCCTTTCGTGGATGAGCATCTGATGAAAAAGATCAATGCTCTGAATCAAAGCGGGGAAAAGAAAGTGATCAAGACCTGGTCCAGGAGGTCTACGATTACGCCTGAATTCGTCGGGCACACAATCGCTATACACAACGGAAACAAATTTATCCCGGTCTATTTGACTGAGAATACGGTAGGCCATAAATTGGGAGAGTTTGCCCCTACGCGCACCTTCAGATCTCACGCTGGTAAGATAACCGAGAGGGCTGTGGCACTTAAGTAATAAAGTAAAGAAAGATAGGAGTTTTTAATGGAGGCAGTTGCACGGGCTAAGTTTTCCAGGGGCTCAGCCAGGAAAGTGAGGAGGGTGGTTGAGCTGATCAAGGGTAAGAACGTTGAAGAGGCTTTGAATATTCTTAGCTTCGTGCCCAAATATGCGGCTAAGTATTTAGAGAAGACTTTGAAGTCTGCAAGTGCCAATGCCATAAACCAGGAAGGTACTGCTAAGCTCAAAGCAGAAGATCTATTTATCAAGAAGATCTTCGTGGACGGTGGTCCGATTATGAAAAGGATCAGGCCGGCAAGTATGGGCAGGGCATTCCGGATCAGAAAAAGGACCAATCACCTGACAATTGTGGTGTCAAACGAAATCGAAGGAAAAAAGAAAAAGGAAATAAAGGAACCAGTAAAAAGGAAAGAAGAAAAAGTTGAAGAAAGTAAAAAAGGGAAAGCCAAAAGAGTAAAAGAGGCAAAGAAAAAGTCGCCAGAAGAGAAAAAAGCATAGAGTCGTTATCAAAATAAGTGGTTTAAAATAAGAGAATAAAGGAGGTAAGAAGTTTGGGTCATAAGACAAATCCTGTGGGCTTGAGATTGGGTATAGTAAAAACCTGGAGCTCAAGATGGTTTTCCACCAAGAATTTTGCCGAGCAGTTGAAAGAGGATCAGTTGATTCGTAAATACACCCGGACCAGGCTGGAACATGCCGGAATTGCCAACGTTGAGATCTTTAGAGCTCCTAAGAAGGTCACCCTAGACATTCACACCGCTCGCCCGGGGATTGTCATCGGAAGAAAAGGAGCTGAAGTAGACAAACTTAGAGACGAGCTACAGCATCTGACCAAGAAAGAGATAAATATAAATATAATCGAAGTGCGCAAACCAGAGCTTTCCGGCAAACTGGTGGCAGAGAGCATCGCCAGGCAGTTAGAAGGCAGGGTTTCCTTTCGCCGGGCAATGAAAAAAGCCATAAGCTCCGCCATGAAGATGGGGGCTGAAGGTATAAAGATAAGCTGTGGAGGAAGATTGGCTGGAGCAGAGATAGCCAGAACTGAGCAGTACATGGAAGGACGGGTTCCGCTACATACCCTGAGAGCAGATATAGACTACGCTCAAGCGACAGCCCATACCACTTATGGTACCATCGGGGTCAAGGTGTGGATATTCAAGGGAGAGATCCTGGGTAAGGAGCCCCAATCAGCAGAAGGGGTTCACTGGACACCGGAAAAACATAAAGAAGAGAGACCACCAGAGAGCAGAAAAAGAAAAAGAAGAGAGAAAAGAGGCTAAAGGATTTCGATATGTTAATGCCTAAAAGGGTAAAATACAGAAAACAACAAAGAGGCAAAAGGAGAGGAAAAGCCTTAAGAGGCAGTCATATAGATTTTGGAGAATACGGGCTGAAGGCGCTTGAACCTGCCTGGCTCACGGATAGACAGATTGAGGCGGCAAGAGTTGCCCTTACCCGGTTCATAAAGAGAGGCGGTAAAGTCTGGATACGGGTTTTCCCGGATAAACCGGTTACAGTAAAACCAGCCGAGACCAGAATGGGCAAAGGGAAGGGAAACCCTGAATACTGGGTAGCTGTGGTCAAGCCTGGCAGGATTCTTTTTGAATTAGAAGGTGTTACCCCGGAGATAGCCAAAGAGGCTTTTGATTTAGCCGCGCACAAACTGCCCATAAAAACCAAAATGGTTTCAAGGAAAGAGTTTTAAAGGTTTAAAGATATGAAAAAGGCAGCTTTAAAAGATCTAACCAAAGAAGAACTTATACAGAAAAGAGACGAGATCGAAGAGGAGCTATTTAATCTAAGGATGCAGGAGTCAGCCAAAAAGCTGGATAACCCGCTCAGACTCAGGGTGATAAGAAGAGAAATCGCCCGAATCAATACTATGCTTCGGGAAGAGGAATTAGGGAAAAGGAAATTAGCTACTCCAGAGGAAAGGAAGATAAAGTAAAAAGTTAAACCTTAAAAAAGAAGAACTACGAGTATATGGCGGAAAGAAAAAAAAGAAAAGTAAGGATCGGTAAGGTGGTCTCCAACCACATGCAGAAGACTATTGTAGTTGCAGTGCAGAGGCTTTTAAGGCATCCGGTTTACCAGAAGACGATTAAAAAAACCTCCAAACTATACGCCCACGATGAGAAAAACGAATGCCAGATAGGTGATTTGGTTAAAGTGATGGAGACTCGACCCCTTTCCAAACTTAAAAGATGGAGACTCTTAAAGGTAGTCGAAAAGGCTAAATAGTTTTTTAGTTTAAGCAGGTAGTGAAAAACCATGATCAGGGAATATTCTAAATTAGTGGTGGCGGATAATACCGGAGCGAAGGTGGTGCAGTGTTTCAGGGTTTTAGGTGGAACCAGGAAAAGGTACGCCAGGATTGGAGACATAATCGTGGTAACAGTGAAAGACGCCTTGCCCGGAGGAACGGTTAAGAAAAGCGAGGTCTGCAAAGCGGTTGTGGTGAGGACTACCCGGGAGACCAGAAGAAAAGACGGCTCTTATATCCGTTTTTCGGATAATGCGGCAGTGATCATAGACGAGCAGCATGAGCCCAAGGGGACCAGGATCTTTGGACCGGTGGCAAGAGAACTCCGGGAAAAGCAGTTTATGAAGATTATCTCCCTGGCGCCTGAGGTCATCTGATAGAGAAGGTAGATTATAGGAGAGCAGGTATGCGCATAAAAAAAGGAGATACGGTATTAGTGATCAGCGGAGATGATCGGGGGAAAATGGGAAAAGTGCTCAAGATTTTCAAGGAGAAGAATCGGGCCGTAGTAGAGAGCGTGAATTTCATAAAGAGACATACCCGCCCCTCGACGAAAAATCCAAAGGGGGGAATCTTAGAAAAAGAAGGCTCGATCGAGATCTCCAATCTGATGCTTTACTGTTCAAAATGCTCCTCTCCTTCTAAGGTAAGCTATAAAGTGCTGGCAGATGCAAGCGTGACTGGAGAAAAGCTTTCTGTTCGTAAAACTAAAGTTCGGATTTGCAGAAAGTGTGGAGAGATAATATAAAAGCGTGAGACGTGAGAAGTAAGACGTAAGACGATAGAAAAAACATAAGAAGGTTATTAGATGGCAAAAGAGAAGGAAAAAGGTAAAGAAAAGGAAAAAGAAAAAGGTAAAGAGCCGGAGAAAAGCTCTCCTAAAACCAGGTATATCCCAAGGCTCAAGGAAAAATACCAGAAAGAGGTTATTCCAGCCCTGATGAAAAAGTTTGGGTATAAGAATATAATGCAGGTTCCCAGACTGGAGAAGATCATCATAAATATTGGAGTGGGAGAGGCAACCCAGAACGTGAAACTGTTAGAGGCTTCCTCAGCCGAGCTGGCTTTGATCACGGGCCAGAAGCCGATTACCCGCAGAGCCAAGAAATCTATTTCCAATTTCAAGCTAAGAGAGGGTTCTCCTATCGGCTGCTGCGTGACTTTACGCCGGGGCCGGATGCTTGATTTTTTTGACAGGTTAGTTAACGCCTCGATTCCCCGGATCAGGGATTTCAGAGGGGTGCCGGCAAAATCTTTTGACGGCAGGGGCAATTACAATTTAGGGTTGAAGGAACAGATAATCTTTCCGGAAGTCGACTATGATAAAGTGGAGAAGATCAGAGGTATGAACATAACCATATGCACCACGGCAAAAACCGACGAGGAAGGGCTGGAGCTTTTGAAAGCCCTGGGTATGCCTTTCGGAGTTAAATAGATTAAGGAGCGTGTGTGGCTAGAAAATCAATGGTTGAAAAAGCGAATCGCAAGCCTAAATTCAAGGTTAGAAAACATAACCGCTGTTACAGATGCGGAAGGCCCAGAGGATATATGGGGGATTTCGGCTTGTGCCGTATCTGTTTCAGGGAATTAGCCCTTAGAGGCGAGATACCCGGCGTGGTAAAAGCCAGCTGGTAGGAAAACAGTTAGAGGAGGTTAGATGAAGGTAACGGATCCGATTGCGGATATGCTGACCAGGATCAGGAACGCCTATAAAGCTAAACATAAAATCGTAGATATCCCCGGCTCAAAGATGAAGAAAGAGATAGCCCGGATACTTTTGGAAAACAGATTTATTCGAAATTACGTGGAGGTTGAGGATAACAGGCAGAACCTCTTGAGGCTTTACCTGAGTTACAGTCCAAAAGGGGGAAAGAAAATTGACGGGCTTGAGCGAGTTTCAAAACCGGGATTACGGATTTATTTTGACAAAGATAAGCTGAAGAAAACCGGCAGGGAATTTGGAATGTATGTTCTGTCCACTTCTCAAGGTATCCTGACTGACAGCCAGGCAAGGACAAAAGGGACAGGCGGGGAGGTTATTTTCCGCGTCTGGTAATTGGAGTTTTAGAAGGAGTAAATATGTCAAGAGTCGGTAAAAATCCAGTGTCTGTGCCTAAAGGGGTAAAGGTAGAAATCTCCCAGAGCCAAGTGGTAGTAACTGGACCTTTGGGAAAACTGTCCAGAAGCTTTCATCCGGCCATGCAGGTCCAGTTGGAAGAGGACAAGGTCTGGGTGAAAAGAGGGTCTGACAGCAAATTTGACAAATCTTTACATGGCTTGACCAGAGCCCTGATCGCCAATATGGTTAAAGGAGTAACCGAGGGTTTTAAGAAGGCTCTCTCTATTATCGGCGTGGGGTATAAGGCTGAGCTTGCTGGAAATAAGCTTACTTTGAGTCTGGGATACTCCCATCCCATACTTTTCCGGCCTCCTGAAGAGATAAAACTTATAGTTGATAACCCCACCAGGATAGTAGTCTCAGGAGCTGATAAAGAGCTGGTAGGATTGGTAGCAGCAAAGATAAGATCATTCCGACCGCCGGAGCCTTATAAGGGCAAAGGCATAAGATATGAGAACGAAAAAGTTCGCAAGAAAGCTGGTAAGACAGCAGCTTAAAAAATAAAGGGTGTAATATTTCTATGCGGAGTAAATCCACTAATAAAAAAAAATCCTCCGAGAGGAGACAGAAGAGGGTAAGACAAAAAATCAAAGGTACCCAGGAAAGGCCGAGGCTCTCAGTATACCGGAGCTTGGGGCAGATCTATGCCCAGCTTATCGATGACCTGACCCAGAAGACTTTACTGTGTGTATCCAGCCTGACTCCTGAATTGGTCAAAGAGTTGACTGAAAAGGATAATAAAAATCAGATGGCCCGCAAAGTCGGACTATACCTGGCTAAGAGTGCCTTGGAAAAAGGAATAGTTAATGTGGTTTTTGACAGAAATAGATATATCTATCACGGCAGGGTCAAGGCTTTAGCTGAAGGGGCAAGAGAAGGCGGGTTGAAATTTTAATTGAAGAGGTAAATGGATGAGATTTGAATCGGATGAAATGCAGCTTGAGGAAAGGGTAATCCACATCAATCGGGTTGCCAAGGTGGTCAAAGGAGGTAAAAGGTTTGGGTTTACTGCTCTGGTGGCAGTAGGGGATAAAAAGGGTAAAGTTGGTGTGGGACTAGGAAAGGCTGGAGAAGTTGCTGATGCTATAAGCAAGGGAACCGAATCAGCCAGGAAAAATATGGTCGAAATCCCTTTAAAAGATGGCACCATTCCCTATTCCATCATCGGAAGATTCGGAGCGGCTTCTGTGGTAATGAAACCTGCCTCTCCGGGCACGGGCGTTATCGCCGGGGGACCGGTCAGGGCGGTTCTGGAAGCGGCAGGGGTTCAGGACATTTTAACCAAATCTTTAGGCACCTCTAATCCTCATAACGTAGTTAAAGCCATTCTGGCAGGGCTTTTAAAACTTAAAGATTATATAGAAAAAGTTGAGGCAAAGGAAAAGGAAGTTTAGCCAGAAAAATTATGGCAAAAGAGCTTAAAATTACTCAGGTAAAAAGCGCGATAGATTTCGAAAAGTCTCAGAAAGAGACTATTCGTGCTTTAGGGATAAAGAAGCTTTACCAGTCGGTGTTTCACAAAGACAACCCCCAGATCAGGGGGATGATTCAGAAGGTCATTCATTTGCTAAAAGTCGAAGAAGTCGAAAGGTAGCAAAGGTTTTCTTTATGAGATTAGGTGAATTAAAAAGAGTTCCCGGTTCTACGAAAAAGAGAAAAAGAATAGGCAGAGGACCGGGCTCAGGTCACGGAAAAACCTCTACCCGCGGTCATAAGGGCCAGAAAGCCCGCTCCGGCGGAAAGATTCATCCCCGGTTTGAAGGAGGTCAGATGCCCCTGCAGCGAAGGCTGCCTAAAAGAGGTTTCCGTTCGCTTTTCAAAAAAGAATATCAGATAGTAAACCTGAGCTCTCTGGAAAAGTGCGGGCACGCAGAGGTAATCAATCCTCTGGTCATGAAAAACAGCGGTCTGGTTAAGAAAGAAGATATGCCAGTTAAGATACTGGGTGAGGGAAGTATAACTTTAGCCTTAACCGTACAGGCACATGCTTTCAGCCAGAGCGCTAAGGAGAAGATCTTAGCTGCTGGCGGGAAAGTTGAGCTGATAAAATAAAATGATAAATACCTTTCAAAATGTCTTTAAAATTCCGGAGCTGAGGAAACGGATTTTATTCACCTTGGGAATTCTGGTGGTTTTCCGGATAGGCTGTCATATACCTACGCCAGGAGTTGATGCCTCAGCTTTAGGAGAATTCTTCAGACAGGCATCAGGTTCCCTGTTCGGAATGTATGATATGTTTGCCGGAGGTGCCTTTTCGAAAGCCACTATCTTCTCTCTGGGAATAATGCCTTACATCTCCGCCTCGATCATAATGCAGCTTTTGGGAACTGTAGTTCCCTATTTTCAGAAACTGCAAAAGGAAGGAGAAGAGGGAAGAAGAAAGATCACCCAGTATACCCGGTACGGGACCGTGGCAATCTCTGCTGTTCAGGCAATTGCAACCTCACTTTTTTTAGAGAGCATTAATATCGGTGGCAGATATGCGGTTCCCAATCCCGGAATGGGTTTCAGGCTTTTGACTATGCTCACCTTTACCTCTGGCACGATCTTCATAATGTGGCTGGGCGAACAGATTACGGACAAGGGAATTGGAAACGGTATCTCCCTGATAATTTTTATCGGGATCATCGCCCGTTTTCCTAATGCCATCATTGAGGAGATTCAAAATCTATTGGGAGGAAGAAGAGATATCTTTACCTTGGTTTTCATGGTAGCCCTGATGTTAGCAGTGGTTGCAGCCACTGTTCTGGTTACCAGGGCGCAGAGAAAAATCCCGGTGCAGTATGCCAAAAGAGTTGTGGGCAGAAAAATGTACGGCGGGCAGAGTACTCATATACCTCTTTCCGTTAATGCAGCCGGAATTATCCCGATCATCTTTGCCCAGTCGATAATGTTTGCACCCAGCACCTTAGCTTCCTTTTTCCCGAACAGCGAGTTCATGGTCAACGTCCAGTCCTGGTTTGATGCAGGAAGCGCTCTTTATTCCATCGTCTATGGTCTGCTGATCGTCTTTTTCGCTTATTTTTATACTGCCATCGTTTTCAACCCGGTGGATTTAGCTGATAATATGAGGAAATACGGAGGTTTTATCCCTGGTATAAGGCCGGGCAAAAGAACCTCAGAATATATAGATAGAATCTTGACCCGGATCACTCTTCCTGGAGCCATCTTTTTTGCCTTGATCGCTGTTTTACCCTATCTTCTGATGAAAAGAATGAATGTCAGTTATTATTTCGGAGGAACCAGTATTTTAATCGTGGTAGGGGTGGCGCTGGATACGCTCCAGCAGATAGAGTCCCATCTGCTAATGCGGCATTATGAAGGGTTCATGAAGAAAGGAAGGATAAAGGGAAGATTCTAAATTGAATTTCATATTCTTAGGTGCCCCTGGAGCGGGGAAAGGAACCCAGGCAGCTTTACTCTCTGAAAAATTAGGCATCCCTCATATCTCCACCGGAGAGATGCTGAGGGAGGAATTAAAAAAAGGAACTTCTTTAGGACTGGAAGTTAAAGCCTTTATGGCTAAAGGAGAACTGGTTCCGGATCAGGTGATTTTAGAGGTGATGAAAGAAAGGTTAGAGGAAAAAGATTGCAAGACTGGTTTTATTCTGGATGGTTTTCCAAGGACTTTAATTCAGGCTGAGAACTTAGATGCCTTACTGGAGGAGATCAACAAAAGGATAGACCGGGTAGTCAAGATCAAAGTTTCCAACGATACCGTTATAAAAAGGCTCTCAGCCAGACTGGTCTGTCCCCAATGTGGTGCGGATTACAATCTGGAAACCAGACCACCCAAGCAGGCAGGAATATGCGACCTCTGCGGCGGGGTATTGGAGCAGAGGATAGATGACCGGGAGGATGTGATTTTAAACCGGCTGCGGGTTTATGAAGAACAAACCCAGCCCTTAGAATCCTATTACTGTAAACAGGGAAAACTACTCGAGATAAATGGTGAAAAAGATAAAGATTTGGTCCTGCAGGAGATTCTCAACAGCATAAGCAAAGGATGATCGAGCTAAAATCCGAAAGAGAGATAAGGATAATCAGGGAGAATGGCAGGATTGTTGCTTTGACTTTGAGTTATCTGAAGGAGAAGATAAAGTCAGGAATTAAGACCATAGAGCTGGACAAATTAGCAGAGGAGTTTATCCTAAAAAAAAATGCAATACCGGCTTTTAAGGGTTACCGTGGGTATGCGGGTAATATCTGTACTTCCATAAATAATGAAGTGGTTCACGGCATACCTGGAGAAAGAGCTCTCAAAGAAGGTGAAATAGTTTCTGTGGACATAGGTGTTTTAAAAAATGGGTTTTATGCAGATGGTGCCTGGACTTTTCCTGTTGGAGAAATCTCAAATCAGGCTAAGAGACTTTTAGAAGTGACTCTTGAATCTCTGGAAGCAGGAATATCTCAGTCGATTGCTGGAAATCGTTTGGGAGATATATCCTATGCAGTGCAGTCCATCGCAGAGAAAAATGGTTACTCAGTGGTGCGGGATTTGACAGGTCATGGCATTGGCAGGCAGATGCATGAAGACCCCCCAGTTCCTAATTTCGGAAGTCCGGGGACTGGTTTGTTGCTGAAAGAGGGCATGATTTTGGCGATTGAGCCGATGGTTAATGCCGGAGGTTACGAGATTAAAACTCTGGAGGATAACTGGACTGTGGTCACTTTGGATGGTTCCCTTTCTGCTCATTTTGAGCATACAGTTGCTATTACTCAAAACGGAGCAGAGATTTTAACTCTTCCAGAGGAGCCTTTTTAGGACTATATGGCTAAAGAAGAACTCATTCAGGTTGAGGGTAAGGTGGTTGAGCCTCTACCCAATGCTATGTTCAGGGTGGAACTGGAAAATGGACATATTGTCTTAGCGCACATATCAGGAAAGATGAGGATGCATTTTATTAAGATTTTGCCGGGTGACAAGGTTACAGTTGAGCTTTCCCCTTATGACCTTTCCAGGGGTAGGATAGTCTACAGGTACAAATGATGTCAGGTGATAGGGCGTAGGAGATAGGTTATAGGTAAGAGATAAAGGTGGTAGGTAGTAGGTAATAGGTGATAGGTTAAAGAAAGGAAAAGAATATGAAGGTTAGAAGTTCGGTTAAAGTGAGATGCGAGAAGTGTAAGGTGGTTAAAAGAAAGGGCGCGATAATGATTATCTGCCCGAATCCTAAACATAAGCAGAGACAGGGGTAATTATTTCTATTATGAGGCAGGGAGCTCAAATTATATCAATTTTTGTCTGTCTTTTTGCGCTTTCAAGCATTGGACAGGGACAGAGTAATCTAACTGTTTCTTATTCGCCTCTGTGTATAACCAAGGCAATGGATTTTGCGGTGAGAAGTAATTACTCAGGTTATTTATATACTCAGGGATCAAGTCAAATTGATTCTATTTATAAAGAAAATAAACAACCGGATTCTTTGAAATTAAGGAATCCGAATACAGCTTTGTTTTATGCGGCGGTGCCTGGGTTTTTTGTGCATGGGGCTGGGCATTTTTATGCAGGGAAGACAAAGACAGGCATAGCCTTATTGGGTGTTGAGATAATAAGTGTAGGATTACTCTTCCGGTATGTCCTGACTGATTTTGCGGCGAGTATGGATGGAGGTACTGGCGGGGAACCTGAAACTATTGTTGGAGTTATTGGAGGTACTCTTTTTGTTGGGTCATGGATTTATGATATTATCGGAGCCCCTTTGACGATTGATAGGGAAAATGAAAAGATATTAGAAAAGAAAGCTATGGCAAAACAAAGAATATAAATTAGGAAGATCATTTAAGGAGGTCTAAAGTTGGCAAGAATTGCAGGTGTGGATTTACCGAAGGATAAAAGGATTGAGGTGGGGTTGACCTATATTTATGGGATTGGTCATACCTCAGCTAAAAAAATCCTTGCAAAAACCAAAGTCAGTCCGGATACCCGTGTAAAAGACTTGACTGAGGATAATATCGCCAAGCTGAGGTCAGTAATCGAGTCGGAATATAAGGTGGAAGGTGCCTTGAGAAGTGAAGTGATGATGAATATCAAACGGCTGATAGACATCGGTTGCTATCGTGGATTAAGACATCGCCGGGGTCTTCCGGTAAGAGGACAGAGGACCAAGACTAATGCCCGCACCAGAAAAGGACCCAGGAAAACCGTAGGAACCAGAAAGGCGGCAGCAGCCAGGGCAGCAGCAGCGCCCCGTAAATAATTTAACTTTCAAGGAGAAAAACAGTGGCAGAAGAAGTCAAGAAGCCAGTCAAGAAAAAAGTTAAGAAAGCCGAGTCATCCGGAATTGCCCATATCCAGGCGACTTTCAACAATACTATCGTAACGATAACCGATACCCGTGGAAACGTGATCGCCTGGTCCTCAGCCGGGAAAAGCGGGTTTAAGGGGTCAAAAAAGAGTACCCCATTTGCCGCCGGAATTGCAGCCGATGCCACGGCCAAAATAGCCTTAGAATCAGGAGTCAGGAGAGTGGAAGTCTGGGTTAAGGGTCCAGGCGCGGGCAGAGAGGCAGCAGTAAGGTCTTTGCAATCTGCAGGGCTGGAGGTTACATCCATCCGCGACGTAACCCCGATTCCGCACAACGGATGCAGGCCTCCCAAGAGGAGAAGAGTGTAGAAGACAGGTGATAGGTAATAGGGTATGGGTGGTAGGGGCCCCTACCACCCATCACCTATGACCTACGGCCTTTATTTTAGAAGGAGATAAGATGGCAAGATATGTAGGTCCAAGCTGTAAAGTCTGCAGAAGGGAAGGAGAGAAACTTTTTCTCAAAGGAATTAAATGCTCAAGCGACAAATGTACTTTTGATAAGAGAGGGTATGCTCCCGGTGAGCACGGGCAGACCAGACGTCGCAAAAGCTCAGAATATTCACTGCGTTTAAGGGAAAAGCAAAAGGTAAAAAGCATCTACGGTCTTCTGGAACAGCAGTTCAGAAACTATTTTCTCAAGGCAGAGAGAGAAAAAGGAGTCACTGGAGAAAAGCTTTTACAGCTTTTAGAGTGCAGACTGGATAATTTAGTCTATCGTCTGGGATTTGCCCCTTCCCGTAAGACTGCACGCCAGTTAGTCCTTCACCGGCACTTTCTGATAAACAACCGGATAGTGAATATACCTTCTTATCAAGTCAGGCCAAAAGACATTATCTCGGTAAAGGAGAAAAGCCGAAGCTTGGATATCATCCATACCTCGTTAAGAGAAGCCGGCAGGGGAACTGAGTTTCCCTGGCTGAGGTTAGACAAGGCTCACCTGCAAGGAGAGCTTTTAGAAAGACCCAAGCGACTGGACATACCATTGATGGTCCAGGAGCAGTTAGTGGTAGAATATTATTCAAGATAAGTTTAACTTACTTCTTTTTCCTTTTCCGCCGCAGGCGGATTACAGGAAGGAGGAAAATATATATGAAATTAAGAAGCTTGCAAATGCCCAAAGAGGCAATGATAGATCAAAGCACTTTTGCCAAGAATTATACCAAGTTCATTATAGAACCCCTGGAGCGGGGTTTCGGGATAACCCTGGGAAACGCCTTGAGGAGGACTTTGCTTTCCTCCATTCAGGGCGCAGCTCCGATCTCCCTTAGAATCGACGGGGTCCTGCATGAGTTCTCCACTATTCCAGGAGTTTACGAAGATGCAACTGAAATAGTGCTAAACGTCAAGCAGATCAGAGTGAAGCTGCTGGGTGACGAGCCCAAAACTATTGCCCTGGATGTCCAGAAGAAGAAGGATTACAAGGCTGGTGATCTAAAGGCAGATCCAGAAGTAGAAATCTTAAATCCGGAACAGCATATCGTCACTCTGACAGATGAAAACAAACTGAAGCTGGAAATCGAGATCGGATCAGGCAGAGGCTATGTTCCAGCCGAACAGAATAGAAAACCAGAGTCCCCGGTTGGCACCATCTTTCTGGATGCTTTCTTTTCTCCGGTGACCAAGGTGAACTTCTGGGTGGAGAATACCCGGGTAGGCCAGCGTACCGATTTCGATAAATTATTCTTAGAGGTCTGGACAGACGGAAGTATAACTCCAGAAGATGCTCTGGGACTGGCTTCCAGGATATTGAAAGACCATCTCCAGCTTTTCATCAAAAAGGATGAGGTGATAGAGATGGCGCCAGAGGAGGTAGTGGACGAGGAGGTGTTAAAGATAAGAAACCTCCTGAGGACCAAAGTGGATGATTTAGAGCTTTCAGTCAGGTCCTCCAACTGCCTGCGTGCGGCCAACATCCAGACTCTGGAGGATCTGGTGAAAAAGACTGAATCCGAGATGCTGAAATACCGGAATTTCGGCAGGAAGTCACTGACCGAGCTCACCAATATCCTGTCTAAACTGGGTTTATCCTTTGGAATGGATGTGGAGAAGTATAAGGAACCAGTGAAGAAAGCATAAGCGGAGAATATTTTTATATAAAAGGATAGAAAATGAGACACGGAAGAGCAGTTATAAAGTTAAGCCGTAATAAAAGTCATCGGGAGGCGATGCTATCTAATATGTCAGCCTCGATCCTGGAGCATATTCAGGTTCGCACTACTCTGGCCAAAGCCCGTGCAGTTAAAAGATGGACTGACTATCTGGTCTCTCTGGGTAAAAGAGGGGATCTGCATTCCCGACGATTAGCTTTTAGAGTACTAAAAAACAGAAAATTAGTGAAAAAGCTTTTTGATGAAATAGCTCCTAAACTTACAGCTCGTCAAGGTGGTTACACCAAGGTTCTAAGGCTCGGATACCGTCAGGGGGACGGGGCGAAAATGGCGGTGGTTCAGCTTTTAGTCGAAAAACCTAAGATTGAGAAGAAGAAGAAAGGAGAAAAGGATGAAAAGGAAAAAAGCCGAAAAGAAGAAAAAAACTAAGAAAAACAAGCCGACCAAGAAAATAAAAAAAGTAAAGAAGAGCAAAGAAAACCCCGGGAAGACTGTTAAGATCATAGGAGAGAAGAAAGAAAGCAAAAAAACAAGGAAACTGGATGAAAAGCTTTTAGAGGACATTCTGCAGGAAAAGGAGCTGGAGGGAGTTGAGGAATTTCATCCAGAGGAAGGAGAGCGGGAAGGCGAGGAATGGGAGGAGGAAGAAGGGTTGGGCGAGGGTGAGGAGGAGATCAAAGATGGTCTCTTAGGTGAAGAGGAAAGAGAAGTTCCATAGCGTGGAAAAATAAACTGTTTTTTGTCAGGCAATCTTTTTCGAGATTGCCTTTTTGGTTTATGGCATTATTATATATTGGTTTTATAGCTCGATGGATGTAGAATATTGAATGATAATTAAATTTTTTTTAAACTTTATTTAAAGTTCAGGGTCTAACATAAATAAGAGGTTAAGTTTATTCAACTCAGTTTTTCTTTCGGAGGTAGAGATGAGTAAAAAGCTTCTTTTATTGGGGATCCTTTTCTGGATTTTTATTATCTTTTCTTCTAAAGCTTTACCCTGTGATCCCAAGGATAAAGATGGACAGACAGGAATGTCTGTCCTACCTTCGGGTATTAGTCCGGTTTTTAATGGTCCTATTTCTGGCTGGAGTCATCTTATAAGTTTGGAATCGAATAATTATGATCCGGATTGCAATCCCTGGATTACTGCCGACGGGAAAAAGCTTTTTTTCATCTCTACAAATGTAAATGGTCCTCCAAGACCTGGCCATCAAGGAGAATGGGACATTTATATGGCAGAATGGGATAGCCTGAACAATCGCTGGGGTGAGGCGGTGAATTTAGGACCGAATGTGAACTCCCCTTTCGGAGATAGAAGACCCTCAACTAATCCTAAAGGAGATACTCTGTATTTCTCTCGCATGGGCGAGATCTGGCGTTCTACCTGGAATGGCTCCTTCTGGACTCCATCAATAAAATTACCTCCACCGGTGAATACTTCTTATAATGAAGAGGATCCGGCCATTTCTTTTGATGGGCGCAGGCTTTATTTTGTCTCAAGTCGTCCGGGCGGGTTTGGAGGAGGAGATATCTGGGTGGCAAGGAAAACTATTTCTGGCGGATGGGATTCTCTGACCAACATTGGACCTCCGGTAAATACTCAATATAATGAAGTCAGGCCCTTTATCTCTGCGGATGGTCAAAAGCTTTTCTTCTCAGATTTTGGTGGCCAGCCCAGACCAGGAGGATATGGATCCGCCGATATCTGGTTTTCGACCTGGAATGGTTCTGCCTGGAGCGAGCCGGTGAATATGGGTCCTCCGATTAATACTGACCTTATCACCTGTACCCCCTTTATGATGCCAGACGACAAAATTTTTTACGCCTCTTCTGAGTCTTTTGAGGGAAGCAGAGGAGACGAGGATGTCTGGGTATCTTTCTTGGATTCTCTGGTTCCACCTAAGATGGTAGCTGGTGATTCAATTACCTGGGTGAAATGTGGAGAACTTGAAGGTGCCTGGAATGTCTATGCTTTGGCTGAAGGAAAGGATAGCTCACTTTATGCTGGTACCTCGCCACAAGGGAAAGTCTACAAATCAACTGATAAAGGTATTAGCTGGATTCCTACGGCACCACTTCCAGGAGCGATAATCGTCTATTCACTTTTGGCTGCTCAAAACGGAGATATTTATGCCGGGACTTATCCTTTGGGAGATGTTTTTAAATCGATAGACGGTGGAAATAGCTGGACTAATACTTCAGATTTGCCCGGAGCTTCAGCAGTGAGAGCTCTATTAGAGATAAAAGATGGCAAAATCATAGCCGGGGCTTATGCAGGGAACGGAAAGTTTTTTTCCACGACAGATGGTGGCACTTCCTGGAACCTTTTGGCTACTATTCCAGCTTTAGGGAATGGGATTTTCTGTTTGTTTCAGGCAAAGGATAGCTCTCTTTATGCAGGTGGCTGGGGGGTTCCCTTTAAGTCCACTGATGGTGGAAACAACTGGACTCCCCTGTCTAATTTCCCGTTCCCTCCGAATGAGGCAAGAAGCATAAACTCTATAACTCAAATCTCAGACGGAAATCTATATGCCACTGGCTGGATTCACGGGCATGGAGGATATGTTTTCAAAAGCACTAATAGCGGAGGCACCTGGGATACAACTGGAAGGATAATGGCTGGTCCGGTGCATGCGGTGCGGGTCTATGATTTACTGGAGGATTCAGATGGGACTATTTTTATCGGCTTTCAGACCGGCCCGGATAGTGTGGTTTTCTATTCAAAAGATAAGGGTGCTACCTGGAAAAATACAGGTCCCCTGCGGGGTGCAAATGAGGTCTTGTGCTTCCTAAAAAGCTCGGATGGGTTTATTTATGCGGGCACCACTCCAAATGGTGACGTCTTCAAAAAGCTCAGATTACGAGGAGATGCAAATAGTGATGGAAAAGTCACTATCTCGGATGTGGTCTTTATTGTCAACTATCTTTTCAAAGGGGGTCCAGCACCCAACCCTTTATCGATAGGGGATGTCAACTGTGATTCTTCGGTAAATGTATCGGATGTGGTATATTTAGTCAATTATCTATTCAAGGGCGGATCTGTGCCTTGTGCACTATGAAAAAATGGAAGATGAAAGATGGAAAATAAAAAAAATTACGAATAACGGATGACGAATGACGGATAAAAACGTAGGGCAGGCCAATGTGCTTGCCTTTACTATTTTAGATTAGTCGTGGGGACGGAATTTTCCCTGCCCAAATAGAATTTTAGTGTCGCAAACCGCTTCCTCATTCACCCCTTTAGAAAAAAGAAGGTAATTCTTAGCATCCGGATTTGCCGGATGTTTTTTTTGGACAGCTCAGTCGTAGGGGCGTTCAATCCGGGAAACGGATCCGTAGGATTGAACGCCCCTACAATCTTTAAAAATCATTTGCAAAATTTTAAAATTAAATTAGATTTCTGTGGTTGTAGATATTATTATCAGGTTAAGAATATTACTTCTTGGCGGATGATAACATCCGCCAAGAGTGTTAGAGCAAAAAAGGAGAATAGATGATAGATTTACATACTCATTCAGTTTTAAGCGATGGTGGTCTTCTGCCGGCTGAGCTGGCTCGTCGGGCTTATGTTGCTGGTTATAAAGCCATTGCTATTACCGATCATGTCGATTCCGGCAATCTTGCCATCGTTCTGGCTCAACTTATAAAAGTCTCCAGAGATCTGAACAAATACATGAGGATAAAGGTACTTCCAGGGGTGGAGATCACTCACGTTCCTCCTCAACAGATTCCGGAACTTGCAGAGTTAGCTCGTAAATTAGGAGCGCAGATTATTGTAGTTCACGGCGAATCCCCAGTTGAGCCGGTTATTTCCGGAACTAATTTAGCTGGACTGGAAAGTGATATAGATATTTTAGCTCACCCGGGTTTGATAACTGAGAAAGAGATTAAATTAGCCAAAAGACGAGGGATTTATCTTGAGCTTTCAGCCCGTAGAGGGCATTCATTGACCAACGGCTATGTGACTAAGCTTGCTCGAAAAATCGGGGCGAAATTAGTCATCAATACGGATGCGCATTCTCCTTCTGACCTTTTCACCAAAGACATCCTGAGGAAGGTGGGTCTGGGTGCAGGGCTTTCAGAAAGAGAATTTAAAGACGTTCTGGGAAATTCTTCAGAACTTTTAAGAAAGAGAAGGTGATATGAAAATAAAATTCACCAAGCTCCAGGCTTTGGGGAACGATTACATTTATATCGATTCTTTCAAACAGAATCTTGCAGGCTTGAATCTGAGGGATTTGGCAAGAAAGATCACTGACCGTCATTTCGGAGTTGGAGGAGATGGGCTGATTATCATTCGCAAAGGGAGAAAAGCTCCATTCAGAATGGAGTTTTACAATCCGGATGGGACTCCCGCCCAGATGTGCGGGAACGGGGTGAGATGTTTTGCCCGATATGTGTGCGAACATGGTCTATGCAGGAAAAGAAAAATCGAGATAGAGACCAAAGATCGGATCATAGAAGCTGAGGTTCTGAAAAGGACTGGTGAGTTTATAATAAAAGTGGATATGGGTGAGCCTATCCTGGAAAGAAAGAAGATTCCTGTGAATGGGAAGGGCAAATTCTGCATTAACGAGGAGATAAAGGTCGAT
>JAUYBY010000002.1 GCA_030692925.1 Candidatus Zixiibacteriota bacterium
CTTTCTCCGAACTGACATCACCAATTTTGGCTTTGTCCGGCTTTTCGGTGGAAATGCGAGTTTTGTTTTCCCTCACTTAGATTTGTATGCAGAATATGCACGAAAAGATAACCCTTCAGGTGAGAACGTAGAGAAGGATGGAGATGGAGTCTACCTGACGTCCAGCTTTTATCAAACCGGTTTTGGACTGACTCTGGAATACAAAGATTATAAGAGACTTGATTTCACCAACGGAGAGCTGGTCTATAATAACCCGCCGTCCCTTACTAAAGAGCACCATTACACTTTGTTGAACAGAAATGCTTATATCTTGAATTTATATGATGAAAAAGGTATCCAGGCACAGGCTGTTTTGACTCCCCAGGAAAAGCTTTCCCTTCTGGCAAATTACAGTTACACCACAGATCACCAGAACAGAATGATTTTTTCGGAGATCTACGGAGAGGCGGAATACGATTATAAGAGCTTAGCTACATTGAAGGGCGGTTTCTCGTATATGAAAAATAGACAGGAAGATGGTTTACCCTATTTTTTGGCTCCGGTATTTGATTTTACTTATTACCTATCAGAACAGAACAGTATTGCTTTTTCGCTTGAGCATCTGTGGACCAGTAAATACGACGGGAACCTCACCTATTATGACCAGATAATATCTCTGGGGTTCGCTCATTCACCCAATATCTCCTTAACCCTGACTGATGAGAGAACCACTGAATGGAAGACCAGAGCCTGGTCCGGAAAAAAGAACTGGCTCATACTCTCTTTGGATCTGGCATTAGGTGAAAAGCACAACTTGACCTTGAGCGCTGGCTCCAGGCGTGCAGGCAAAGTCTGTTCAGGTGGAATCTGCACTGACAGACCAACCCTGGACGGCGGGGAAATAAAGCTTTTAAGCCGCTTTTAGATTGTAGGTCAGTTGCCCTGTGCACCTGACAAATCAAAAGTGTCAGGAGCACGGGGCTCTTGACCTACTTTTCTTTTCTTTTTTCCCAATCAATAATCACTGATCACTGCATTTTCCGGGTGGGTGACGGGATTTGAACCCGCGACCCCCAGGGCCACAACCTGATGCTCTAACCGGGCTGAGCTACACCCACCGTGATTAAGTGAGAGAGTGATTAGTGAAAGAGTGACTAAAAACAATTACCTCTTCAGTTTTGAGATCATGCTGTTTAACATCTTCAGAATTTCCGAATATTCCGAGGATAGCTTTTCATATTCCGCCTTATTGATATAATTCCTCTCAGAACTCAAATAGAGCCAATAATCGGTTTCGGGTATCGATCTTCGGGCCTGGTACAGATAACTGACGAATTCATTTCCCTTTCTTCCTCCGTACCCTTCGACGATATTCGCAGGGATAGAAGAAGACGAACGCAAAACTTGGCTTGTTATTATCTCAGCACCTCTGGTTTTCGGAAACTCCTCTACCAAATCAAAAATCCTATTGGTTAATCGATGTGCCTTCTGCCAGACCACCAAATCCCTGTAGCTCTTTATCTCATCCATAATTTTTCTAATCACTTTTTCACTCTATCACTTAATCACTGTCTTTCACACCCCCGGCCCGACTCGAACGGGCGACCCTCTGCTTAGAAGGCAGATGCTCTATCCGCCTGAGCTACGGGGGCAGCATAGTGACTAAGTGATTGGTGATAGAGTGATTAGTCCTTTAATCACTTTTTCACTAATCACTACATCACTGTTTTTCTCGGGGTGAGAGGATTTGAACCTCCGACAGCATGGTCCCAAACCATGTGCGCTACCAGGCTGCGCTACACCCCGTGATCTACCTTTTTTGAACTCACAGATGACAGATAACCTTATCGGCAGCAAAATCTTTTCTCTAACCCAATACGCTAACCAATATAAAAATACGGAAGTTATTGTCAAGCTTTTTTGGTCGCGGTGTAGCGGAGGTCTTCAGACCTCCATTCTTTAGACATTGGGACAGAGCATGGCGAGGCAACCTCGCCCCTACCATAAACAAAAAAACCTTTCCCATAGGTATCACCCTCAAACAAGTTTGAGGGTGCCCCCCAACCGTCTTTTAGCTACTTGCTACCTGCTTTCATCCAGTAACCTTACAATAAAAAAAACCCTCCCCGCAATGATGCGAAGAGGGTTCATAATGCGGTTAAATCTTATATTATAATTTAACTACATTAATTGCCTGCGGTCCTTTAGGACCCTCTGTGATATCGAAGCTAACCTCGTCTCCCTCTTTCAGGGACTTATATCCCTCTGATTTTATCGCGGAATAATGCACAAAGACGTCTTTCCCCCCTTCCTTGAGCTCGATAAATCCAAATCCTTTAGCCTCGTTGAACCACTTCACTTTCCCTTCTGCCAAAATCCTGTTCACCACCTTTCACTGGAGAAAATTTAAAAACAAAAACCGCGCAAGTCCCACTAAACCAAAGGCTTCCGTGGCTATATATGATCTTTCTATGACGTTCTAAATCCACTAATACTGTCCTTCAAAAAACTACTATATACTATTATACAAAAAAAAGCAAATTTGTCAAGTAAAATTCATCAAAGAGAGCGTCAAAATCCATTATTCTTATCGGCAAAAATGAGTGAAAGATTTAAAGAGGTATATTATGGAGCCATGCATAGAGGTTCAATCCGCCTCTGGAGGATGAACCCCTGCTAATATCGTTGGTCATTATCTTTTAAATCATCAAACCAGACTCTTCTCGATTTTTAGCAGCCTTTTTTTAAGCTCTATCCCACCACCATATCCACCTAATCCTCCATCTGACTTTATGATCCTGTGGCAGGGGACGATTATCGAAACCGGGTTTTTGCCGCAGGCATTTCCTACCGCCCTTGCTTTCCTGGAGTTTCCTGCCAGTGCAGCTAATTTCCCGTAACTAATAGTTTTTCCATACGGAACTTTTAACATTTTCTTCCAGACCTTTTGCTCAAAAGGAGTGCCGCCGCTCAAATCCAGTTTTTCATTGAATTTGACTTTCTTCCCGGAGAAATAATCGTTAAGCTGTTTTCCCAATTTAGAGAATTTGCTTTTAGCTTCGACCAGCTCAAGTCTCTTATTCTTCTTTAACTCTTCAAAAAATCTACCCCAGGTAGGCTGATGAAAAAGAAGATTGTTTAACCCCTTATCTGTTCTGGTAACTAAGATTTTTCCTATCTTGGTATTCAGAACCGCATAATAGAGTTTCATAGCACCTCTTTTGTTAGTGGTTTTTCGTAGGGCGAGGCTTTCAGCCTCGCATTGCGACCCTAAAAGGGTCGCGCTACGATTTTTTTCACCCTTGGACTCTTTATCCCTTTATCCTTTTAACCTTTTGTTTATTTATGAAAGTACGAGTAAACCTTTTCCGCAACATTTTTCGTAACTTTCTCCGTATTTGAAAGCTCTTCCAAACTTGCCCCTTTAATGGCTTCAACTGAGCCGAACTTTGAAAGGAGTGCTTTTTTTCTTGTTCTGCCAATCCCCTCGATCTCATCCAGCTCAGATTTTGTGACCTTTTTTTCCCTTAAGTCCCGGTGATAAGTGATGGCAAACCTGTGCGCCTCATCCCTGATCCTCTGTAAGAGCCTCAAAGAAGAGGAGCTTCTGGGAATCATCAGAGAAGACTCCTTACCCGGCAGAAATACCTCATCTAACCTTTTTGCCAGTCCAATTACATTTGTCTCTTTAATCCCCATCTCGTTCAAAACCTGGAGAGCTGAGGAGAGTTGTCCTTTTCCTCCATCGATTAAAACCAGGTCCGGCAATTTTCTTTTTTCCTCAAGTAGACGGAAGAAATATCTTCTGACCACCTCTTCCATCATCGCAAAATCATCCTGCCCTTCCACTGTCTTTATCTTGAACTTACGATATTCTGACTTTTTGGGTCTGGCATCTTCAAAGAAAACCAGAGAACCGACTGCGTCCGCAGCCCCTAAATTGGAGATGTCAAAAGCCATGATCTGCCTGGGAAAGCTGGACAAATACAGGTCCTTTTTCAAAGCAATGACCGATGGTGGAACCGTCTTCTTTATTTTTTTCTTCTGAACCAGAAGCTCCATCAAAAGAAGCTGGGCGTTCTGAGTTGCCAGGTTCAGCAGACCTGCCTTCTCCCCTTTTTGCGGTATGATTAGCTCGACTTTCTTTTCGCTTTTTTCATTCAGCCACTTCTGAATGATATCTTTGTCCTCAACATCTAAAGGTAAGATGACTTGCTGGGGGATAATAGCGGCATTCATATAATATTGCTTCAAAAAAGAATTCATAACCTCAGAATCCGAAACATCCTTATCCGCCTTCAAATAGAAATGCTGCCTGCCGATTAGAACCCCGTCTCTCACCTGAAGAGTTGCCATACAGACGTCGGAGCCATCCCGCGCAAAAGCGATGATATCCCTGTCGATTATCTCCCTTTCCACCACCTTTTGCCTCTGCATCATGCTCTCCACTGCTTTGAGCTGGTCCCTCACTCTGGCAGCTTCCTCAAAGTTTTCTTCCTCTGCTAATCTATTCATCCTCCGTTTCAGCTCTTCGATCAGGACTTTATTCTTACCCGCCAAAAATAAAAGCACAGTGTTGATCATCTCCCTGTATTCTTTTTCGGAGACCAGCCCCTCACAGGGACCCTGGCATCTCTTGATGTGAAAATCCAGGCACACTCTTATTTTTCTCTTAGAAGGGAGCACATGATTGCAGCTCCTCACCGGGAAAAGCTTTCTGAGAAGTCTTAGAGATTGCCTCATCCCTTTGACATTGGTATAAGGACCAAAATATTTTGCCTTATCCTTTTTAGGTCTTCTAACCACCAAAATCCTGGGAAAAGGCTCATCCACCGTGACTTTGATATAGGGGTATCTTTTATCGTCTTTTAGATTGACGTTGTACCTGGGCTTGTGCTCCTTGATCAGGTTAGATTCTAAAATCAGAGCCTCCATCTCCGAATCAGTAACCAGAACCTCAAAATCCTTAATCCGTGAAACCAGAGCCTGGGTCCTGGGATGCTCAACCCCTGATTGGAAATAGGATTTAACCCGGTTTTTCAGGGATTTGGCTTTACCCACATAGATGATTTTCCCTTCCTCATCCTTCAAAAGATAAACCCCGGGCTGAGCAGGAAGATTTTCTAATTTTACTTGAAGATCCATACACTTTCTATACGTTAAAGCCGCGCATCTTAATATATATAAGCTTCCATCAAGCCTGTCAATGAAAAAGACTATCGGATAACGGATGACGAATATTGAATGACGAAGAAAAGCCGATGCAACGCATAGACGAGACGTAGGGGTTCAAAATTCTGAACCCCTACAAAATAAAAAACTTGACTTTTTTAGCGGGAATAGATAAAATGAAAAAAATAAGAATCAAGATAATGCGATCAAGCTAATTGCACTCAAATTAGTTGGGACAAATTATGATAACCAAACCAACTGTCCTTCTTCTCGGGGCGGGTGCTAGCATGCCCTATGGTTTCCCTTCGGGGCTGGGTTTACTGAGGGACATTAGTTTTAAACTTGACCATCCAAAGACTTCAGAAAATTGGGTCCACATCTTAAAGGATCTTGGCATAACGGAGGAGTGCATCCAAACTTTCCGGCACGATCTCATAAACTCCAACCTGCCATCGGTCGATGCATTTTTGGAGCGTCGTCCCGAGTTTCTCGAAGTAGGAAAGCTTACAATTGCACTAGGTCTTATACCATTCGAAGCAGAACACCATCTGACAGATCTGGAGAACAGAGAAAAGAGCTGGTATGCTTATCTGTGGTATAAGCTCAATACTTCCTTTGATGCATTCAATGAAAATAAATTGTCGATTATTACCTTCAATTATGATAGGTCTATTGAGCATTTCCTGTTTAAATCCATGAAAAGCACGTATGCAAAATCGGAAACGGAGTGTGCATACAGACTAAACAAGATCCCGATAATCCATGTGCATGGCTCGTTAGGCGTGTTGCCGTGGCAGGAGGGAGCAATGCCTAGAGCATACCAGCCGAGAATTGATCTTATCCAAACGCAAATTAAGACCGTTAGTGAACAGATTGTTGTCATCTCAGAGAAAGAAGATACATCCCCGATTTTCGACGAAGTCTTTAAAATCATGCTGGCCGCAAAGCGAATCTACTTCCTCGGCTTTGGATATCACGACACGAACCTTCGTAGACTAAGGATTAATCTTGTCAAAAACAACGAATTGGTCGGGACGGCCTATGGTTTGGGACAAGCAGAGGCAGAAGCCATTAATCAGAAATGGAGGATTTCATTACCTGACAGACGTCATGAAGTCTTGAAATTCTTAAAAGATTATGCACCTTTCGAATGACGGACAATCACATTAAAATAAAAGAACTGGTTCGACCCGCCAAGTGCGGAGCTCGTAATATTAATTGAAAGATTCACTCCACAATCAACTTCCCCCTCATCATCCCCATTCCGCAGGTGAAGGTATATTCCCCTGGTTTTTCCGGAGTAAACTCGATTGAAGTAGTTTTATATGCAGGCAGGCTTTTTCTGATATTAAAATCCCCGAAAACAATCTCTTCAGAACAGCTTTCGGTCTCATCCCGGTAGAAATCAATTCTCACCGGAACCCCTTTTTTCACCAAAATCACATCCGGGTCATAGCCCCCCTTGACAATCACCTTTATCTTCTGAATTCCGACTTCTTTAACTGAGGCTTTTACCTTTGTCCTTTTGGAGAAGAAAAAATACCAGTTCACCAGAACTATCAGAAGTATTCCAAAAACTGCAACTAAGATTTTTGCTTCCATATCTTTCATGTCCTTCTTGTATGTCATTCTGACCCCGCCTCTGACGGGGGAAGAATCTGAGATTCTTCGTCCCCTACGGGGACTCAGAATAACAAATCGGGGTGGCACCCTCAAACTCGTTTGGGGGTGCTACACAAATGCCAAAATCTAAAACCTCCTTAACCTCAAGGAATTTGAAACAACTGAAACTGAACTGAATGCCATAGCCGCAGAGGCTATCATCGGATTTAGAAGGATTCCAAAGAAAGGATAAAGCACGCCTGCGGCAATCGGAATCCCCAAAACGTTATAGATGAAAGCCCAGAAAAGGTTCTGCCTGATGATCTTGATCGTGTTCTTGCTTAACTTGATGGCAGTAACCACTCCGGAAAGGTCCCCTCTGATCAGGGTGATGTCCGACGCCTCCATCGCGATATCTGTTCCGGTGCCAATAGCTATACCTACGTCTGCCTGGGCTAAAGCTGGAGCATCATTAATCCCGTCCCCAACCATTGCCACGATCTTCCCTTCGTTCTGCAATTTTTTTACCTCGTAAACCTTATCCTCTGGAAGAACCTCAGAGAGGACCCTGTCGATTCCAACTTTCCTGGCAATAGCTTCGGCTGTTCGACGATTGTCTCCGGTCAGCATCACTACTTCTAATCCTAACTGGTGAAGCTGTTGCACTGCTTCTTTCGAATTCTCTTTCAGAGTATCCGCAACCGCGATGACCGCGGAAGATTTCCCATCTATCGATAAATACATACTGGTTTTCCCATCCAGGGATAATTCCTCAGCCTTGGGAATTAAAGCTCTTATCTCGACCTTTCTTTCCTCCATCATCTTTTGATTACCCAACAAAACATCCCTGCCATCAATTTTAGCCTCAATCCCGAAACCGGCGATAGAATTGAACTCCAGAGAATCTTTAAGCTCGATCCCTTCTGCCATCGCTTTGCGCACTATCGCTTCACCCAATGGATGCTCTGATTTTTTCTCCGCGCTTCCAGCATAAAATAAAATCTCTTTCGTGGATAATTTGTCCAGAGGAATAATATCTGTCACCTCCGGCTCGCCTTTGGTCAAGGTTCCGGTCTTGTCGAATACGATAGAATTAATTTTATGTGCAGTTTCCAGGCTCTCCCCGCCTTTAATCAGAATCCCTTTTTCCGCTCCCTTGCCTGTGCCTACCATAATGGCTGTAGGAGTAGCCAGACCCAAAGCACAGGGACAGGCGATAATCATCACTGCAACGAAATTTAAAAGTGCAAAAGTCAATGCTGGATTTGGACCAAAAACGTACCAGATAATGAAAGTCAAAATGGCGATTGAAATCACTACTGGCACAAAATATCCGGCAATTACATCGGCTAATCTCTGAATAGGTGCTTTTGACCCTTGAGCTTCCTGCACTAATTTGATGATCTGGGCTAAGGCAGTATCCTTTCCCACTTTTGTGGCTTCAAACTTGAAGCTACCGCTTTTATTTATGGTTGCACCGATCACTTCATCTCCGGTCCTCTTCTCCACAGGTATACTTTCTCCGGTAATCATCGATTCGTCCACGAAAGATTTCCCATCTTGGACAATTCCGTCTACCGGGATCTTCTCCCCAGGACGAACTACGACCAAATCTCCCACTAATACGTTTTGCACCGGGATATCTATCTCGTTTCCATTTCTGATCACTCTGGCTGTTTTCGGCTGCAACC
>JAUYBY010000073.1 GCA_030692925.1 Candidatus Zixiibacteriota bacterium
CATTTAGATCTATCAGGATATACTTTGTTACCGCAAGTATGGGAATCTCCGCTTGAGCGGAGCAAAGATGCTCTATCCACACCTTAATAGTAACTCAGCGTCCCTTCTTTTCTCGACCTATCAAATCCCAGCTTAAAGGATATTATCCCCAGTGGAATAGTCACCAGTGCAAAGATTGCAAGAATCAGTATTTGATCTTTGACTTGCGAGATAGAATAGTGATTGGTCAAGGTCTGTCTCAAGGCTATAAGCGCATGAGTATTGGGCAAAATTAGGGCTAAGGATTTTAGAAACTTTGGCAGAACCTCAATCGGGTAATAGACCCCGGACAAGAAGGCAGCAAGCATGGTCACAAACCAGGATACAGGATCACCCTGTTTGGTGACCATAATCACCCCTGCGGAGATCATCCCGATTCCGCCCAGGCTGATAATCGATAAGAAAAATATGATGAAGGCCGAGAGATAATTGACGTTCAGGCTGACTTTGAAAACAAGAATAGCCGCAGCCAAAATCACCACGATATTTATCAGGGTGAAGATAAAAGTCCATAAAGTGGAATAAATTAAAATCTGGTACAGAGGAGTCCTGGATAAAAGCAAGGACTCTAAAGTCCCCATAAGCTGCTCATTTCGGATGGTGGAGGAAAAAGAGTTCTGGGAAACTGAGACAAAGCTCTGGAATATTACCCCGATGATCAAAAAGGACATATAATTCCCACCATATTGGGCCAGGTAAGGGTTATTTGCCTGAAATCCAACCAGCTTCGCCAGAAAATAAAATGAGGCAGTGGTGACAAACATTGTAAGAACCTGCAAAACCAGTGCAGTTCTGTAGGAAAACATCGTAATCCAGCCGCGGTATATAAAAGCAATTACCCTGTTCATTATCCTTGACCTTGAGTATATTTTATGAAAATTTCCTCTAAGGAAAGCTCCCTTGTCTGGATCGATTCCAAGATGAGGTTCCCGGAATTAAAAAGCCCTATAAGCTCGCTCAGCTTTTTTGCATCCTGCAGCAGAATCTCAACTTCCCTTCTTTCAGCTCTGGTGTTGACCTGACCAAAAACTTTCAGTTTCTCCAGAAACTCTTCCGGAGGAAAGTTTTTTAACCTCACAGTCACCTTTTTGGTAGGAACTTCATTTTTAAGTGAAGACAGGGAACCTTCCTTCACTAACTTCCCTTCACTCATAATTCCCACCCGGTCGCAGAGTCTTTCTGCCTCATATAAGTTATGGGTGACTAAAAGTATGGTTCTCCCCTTGTCCTTCAACTCTCCGATCACCTCTCTTATCTTCATAGCAGAATAAGGGTCTATGGACGTAGTCGGCTCATCTAAAAGAAGAACCGGTGGATCAGTTAGAAGGCATCTGGCTAAATCTAATTTCCTTTTTTCGCCGGTAGAGCATTTCATAAACTCTTTGTCTTTTTCAGAGAATATGTCCAGCCTTTTCAAAAGAGACTCGATCCTGTTTTTCAAATCGTTACTATTTATCTTTTGCAGCGCCCCAAAAAACCAGAGGTTTTGCCATCCGGAAAGCCTGTAATAGAAAGACCTCTCAGTTCCTGCTGCCAGCCCGATGGATTCCCTCACCTCTGAGTCCTGTGAAGCAATATTATATCCGTTTATGAAAGCTGTGCCTGAAGAGGGGATTATCAAGGTGGATAAAAGCTTAACCAGAGTGGTTTTTCCAGCCCCGTTTGCTCCGATTAAACCATAAACCACCCCTTTTCCCACCTCAAAAGAGACCTCATCCACGGCTAAGACCTCTTTTCTTTTCTGCCGGAAAACCTTTTTCAAGCTCTGGATTTCAATCATCTTTTAGCTATTTAAAGCTTCATTGAAGAAGTTTCTGGAGATTAGTATAATGTTTTTAGCAGTTAAAGGCAAGTCAGAAGTAGAGGTGAACAAAGACCGATTGAAGAAAAGTCAAAAAAATGTAATTGCTAAGATTCGTCGAGCAAAAAAGCTAAATGAGTTAGGCGGTTACGATCTGTCATTAGATGCATCGACGCATAGCCGAGCCTTCAGGGCTCGAAGGATCATAAGTCCGCATCGTCACGGACGGTGCACTCCATACAAAAATATCTGTAGGGGCGTATTGCCTTACGCCCCTACATTTTCATCTTATATATTCCAGCCCTTTATCTACGTCTAATAACTCAGTTTCAAGAAGCTTTTTTGCCTTGTCGATTTTCAGGCCTCCTTTAAGAGGGCGAGGGGCTGGCAGGTTCAGCTCTGAGGTTAAAACTTTTTTGATTAGACTCTGATCCAGGTTGAATTTCTCAGCTATTTTCAGAGCGAATTCATAACGGGAGAGGACTTTCTCCCCTCCTGCGATATTCAAAACTCCGGAGATATTTTTTTCTGCAGCCTCTTTTATCGCCTCGGCTAAGTTATCCGCCAGAGTAGGATTACTATACTGGTCTGTAACTATTTTGACTTCTTGTCTATTTTTAAGTTTCTGGATTAACCATAAAACAAAATCATGTGTTTCCCCCAGGCTTTTCCCGTAAAGGACATTGGTTCGTACTATTAGAAAATCTATCTTGCTATCTAAGATTACTTTTTCGCTTTCCAGCTTAGTAACTCCATAATATCCTTTTGGATTGGGGGTATCCTCTTCTGAATATGGCCCGGCTTTGCCGTCAAAGATATAATCTGTGGAAAGCTGCACTAATTTGGCTTTATTCTCTCTGCATAATCTTGAGAGATTTTTTACCCCTTCCACATTCACTTCCCAGGCTTTTTTTCTGTTATTCTCGCATCCATCTACGTCTGTATAAGCGCCAGCATTGATAACCGCATCTGGCTTGAAAGAGGCAAAAAGCTCTTCCAGTTTACCCTTTTCTGTAATGTTTATATTCTGATAGCTGAAGTTCGGTGTGGTAATGAAGGGTTCTGTTTGAAGGTCGATCCCTGAGGTCCGATGATTTGAAGAAAAAGTCTTAACCAGCTTCTGCCCTAAAAGCCCGTTGGAGCCGGTGATTAAAACCCTCATACCTTTTCTCTTTGCAGATAATGCTTTTCATAATATTTGAGGTACTCCCCGCTTTTAACCTTTTCCCACCAGCTTCGATTTGCAAGATACCATTCAACTGTTTTCTTAAGCCCTTCCTCTAACTTAACTTTCGGCTTAAATCCTAACTCTTCTTCAGACTTTTTGCATTCCATTGCATACCTTCTATCATGCGCAGGTCGGTCTTTGACATGCTTAATCAAACTTGAGGGCTTGTTTAAATATTGGAGGATGAGATTGGTTATCTCAAGATTGGTTTTCTCTGCACCCCCTCCAAGATTATAGATTTCACCTTCTTTCCCTTTGTGTAAAACTAAATCTATACCCTTGCAGTTATCTTCCACATAAATCCAGTCGCGGATATAAAGCCCATCACCGTAAACCGGAAGCTCTTTATCTACTAAAGCATTGGTGATGAATAAGGGGATTAGTTTTTCCGGGAATTGGTAGGGACCATAATTATTAGAGGAGCGGGTGATCAGGGCTGGAACTTTGAAAGTTTTGAAATAAGACCTGACCAGAAGGTCGGCCCCTGCTTTACTCGCAGAATAAGGGCTATTGGGAAAGAGCATGCTTTCCTCAGTAAAAAACTCCCCTTTTTCCACGCTTCCATAGACCTCATCTGTGGAGATCTGGATGAACCTTTTGATTTTAAATTTCAAGGCTGCCTCTAACAAAACCTGGGTTCCGGTGATATTCGTATTGACGAAACTTTTCGGATCATACAGGCTTCGATCCACGTGAGTTTCCGCAGCAAAATTGACTATTACATCTATGCCCTCGGATACAATCTCCTCGACAAGTTTTTGATCGCAGATGTCGCCTTTGATGAATTTGTAATTGGGGGATTTCTCAATGTCAGACAGGTTATCCAGATTACCTGCATAGGTGAGCTTATCTAAGTTTGTGACCTGGTAGGAAGGATAATTTTTTAGCAAATAACGGATAAAGTTGGAACCGATAAAGCCCGCCCCCCCGGTGACCAATATTTTCATTGAGCCTTTTCCGAAAAATTAATCTGTATTTGTTTCAAAAATTGTGAAATTTTCAGGTTTTTTTAAAAACCTTTTTGCTTTCTTAAATGAATCTAACTTCAGGGGTAATTTAGGTTTTATTCCTTCTAAAATCTCTTTTAGTGTGAAGATTTGAATCCTTGGATAGTTCTTGCCAATAGGAGACTTATAAAATCCTTTGCCTATTGCTTCTTTCTTCATCGGAGGAGTTGGCATTTCTAAGGTGATAAATATACCAATATTTGCCTTTTCTCTATCTATAACATGACCTAAATCTCTTATATCTTTCACTGAAACCTTGCCACTTTTGACCTGAACGATTCCACTTTTTACCTTATCCTTTTCGTCCATGAAATAAATATATCCATCTATTCCTGTATCTGCACCTTTTCTCTTGTCACCAAAAGGGCGAGCGCCTATTAGTGATAAAACCCACCATTGGAATTGGTACCGGTTTTGTTGAGCTAACTCTTTAGCTCCTTCAAGGTCCGCTGGCTCACCAATTACTCTATATTGCTTCCCCGCCTCCAGACCGAATTGGTTTATCATTCTCCACTTTATCAAGTTGATAGCCAAATGAGTTACATCTATGCCGACCCAGTTACGTTTGAACTTTTGAGCAACTGCAATGGTTGTCCCACAACCACAGAAAGGATCTAAGACAACTTCTCCTTCGTTTGAAGAAGCGCGAATGATCTTTTCTAAAAGTGCCTCCGGCTTTTGAGTCGGGTATCCCAATCTTTCTCTTGCCGCCCTATTAATTACCGGAATGGGCCACCAATCTCTTGGAGGGACACCCGGAGACTTATCAAGATAATCTCTATACACCCAATCCGGATGAGTCTTTTCCAGCGAGATATCAAGGCCTTGTTCTCCTACGTAGGGACCTCCTTTTCCTCTGATTTGAAATCTTCTTCCCGTATCATCTTCATAGTTAAATTTCTTGAATGTTCCTTCACTGTATGGAAGCGCAACTTCCTTCCAGTTGAAAGTATGTTTATCATCGGCCCTTTTAGTATAGAAAAAAATAATGTCATGTTTTTTATTCCAATATTTTTTGGATATTTCTCTCTCCGAGTAGCACCAGGCAATTTCATTTTTAAAATTTTCTTTTACAAATACCGTATCCATTAAAATTTTCAGATAGTGGCTGGCTGTCGGATCGCAGTGAAGGTAAATAGAACCAGTATTCTTCAGCACTCTCTTCAATTCTAGTAATCTTATACACATCATAGTAAAATACGCCATCACATCATTAATCCCTATGAACTCTCTGAAAGCTACCATCATTTTAACTACTTTTGCGGGTGCTTTTTCCACTATCTCCTGAAAAGTCTTTTCTGTTTCTTCGGTCCAGTGCCAAGTATCCTCAAATGCCGTTATCTGAGCAGTGGAAGGCTCACTAGTTGGCTCTTTGAAAAGAATATTATAGGTCGCCTTAGAGTTGAATGGCGGGTCTAAGTAGATTAAATCAATTGAATTATCTGGTAAAAACCTTCTTAGAACTTTTAGATTGTCGCCATAATAAAGGGTATTCTCCATATCGTTCTTTCAGTCCCTGAGATTCTCGTCATCCATCCTTTCTTTCCCACTTATAAGGGATCTCATCGGAATGGGGAGGGATGCGGTATTCATCCGGCTGAAGATGGTTATAAGCTTCAGTCGGGCAGTTGATGCAGACAGCTTCCTCCTGGCTGATACACTTGAACCCATGCAGGACCAGAGCTGGTATTTGAATCAGCAGTGGGTTGTGCTGTCCGATGAAGAACTCATTGATCTCTCCTTTGGTAGGCGAATCATCCCGGTTATCATACAAGACCAGCTTCACCATACCTTTTATCACTATGAAATTGTCGATCTGCTTTTTGTGGTAATGCCACCCCTTTACCACTCCGGGATAAGCGGTGGTCATATAGACCTGTCCGAACTGGATGAAAAGGTCCTCATTCGATCTCAAAAGCTCCATCAGCCTTCCCCTTTCATCCGGGATGATTTTGAGTTTCTTTTGTCTTACCCCCTGGATCATTTTGCACCTCTAAAAATATTTTTTATTTGCCCCTTTCTGGGCTACGATTTTA
>JAUYBY010000089.1 GCA_030692925.1 Candidatus Zixiibacteriota bacterium
TGATAATTCCAGTTGCAGGGATAGGTTCAAGATTAAGGCCTTTAACTCATACGGCACCTAAGGTTTTGTTGCAGGTGGCGGGAAAGCCGATCCTGGGGCATGTTTTAGATGGACTGAAGGGCTTGGAGATAAATGAGGTAATTTTCGTTATCGGGTTTATGGGAGAGAAGATCGTAGAATATGTGCGAAAAAACTATAAATTCAAATCCTCCTTTGTAAAACAGAAGAAGTTGAAAGGGCTGGGGTATGCAGTTTACTTAGGTGCCAGAAGGGTAAAAGCAGGGGAGCCAGTCTTGATCATCTTAGGGGATACGGTGTTTGAGATGGACCTAAAACCAGTCATTAGGAAAGGCTGTGATGCTTTAGGGATAAAAGAAGTTGAAGATCCAAAAAGATTCGGGATAGTTAAACTGGAGGATGGATTTGCCAGGAAATTAATCGAGAAGCCAGAAAAACCTATAAGTAAAAAAGCTTTAGTCGGTGTTTATTATATCAAAAGTGGACAGCTTTTGAAAAAGGCACTCTGGGATATGATGGTAAAAAACATCCGTACTCGAGGAGAATATCAGCTCACCGATGCTTTGCAGTTGATGATCGAGAAGGGAGTTAAATTTTCAACTTTCGAGGTAGAAGGATGGTATGATTGTGGAAAACCGGAGACCCTCTTAGAAACTAATCGTCACCTTCTTTCTAAGTTAAAAAAAACCAGGGAGATAAAAGGGAGTGTAATTATTCCTCCAGTCTTCATACCTAAAAGCTGTAAATTGGAGAATTCAATCATCGGTCCTAATGTCTCAATTGGCAATAATGCGGTTATTCGACATTCAGTTATAAAAAACTCTATTTTAGGTGAAAAATCTGAAGTTAGTTTCTGTTTATTAGATTCTTCTTTAGTCGGTGATAATTCTCAGGTTCTGGGAAAATTTCAGAAGTTGAATGTGGGAGACTCATCTGAGGTAGGGCTGGATTAGTAAAAGAAGTAGACAGTAGGTAGTAGACAGTAGACCGGAAAGAAAGATAAATAAAAGGAAAGGACGAAAGATGGATGATAAAATATTTTTCTTTACTTCGGAATCAGTAACGGAGGGTCATCCGGATAAAGTTTGCGACCAGATCTCAGATGCGGTTTTAGATGAGGTAATAAGACAGGATCCTTTGGGACGGGTAGCCTGCGAGACTTTTATCACGGTTGGGCTGGTCATAGTAGGAGGAGAGATCACCACCACCGGGTATGTGGATATAGCTGGAATTACCAGAAATCTGATAAATGATATCGGGTATACCCATGCCAAATACGGGTTTAATTATGAGACCTGTGCGGTGCTGAATGCTATCGGATCCCAATCCCCGGATATAGCTCAGGGTGTGGATATAGGTGGGGCAGGGGATCAGGGATTAATGGTGGGGTATGCCTGTAATGAGACTCCCGAACTAATGCCTCTTCCGATATCTTTAGCTCATAAACTCTGCAAAAGACAGGCGGAGATAAGGAAGAAGCAGATTCTGGATTACTTAGGTCCGGATGGCAAATCTCAAGTTACTGTGGAATACCGGGATGGTAAACCTTATCGGGTTGATTGTGTGGTTTTGTCCTCACAGCATACTGAGGAGATCTTAGATGAAACTGGTAAAAAGATTTCAGAAAAAGCGAAGGATGAAATAATCGAGAATATTATCAATCCGGTAATAGGGAGTTTGGCAGATGATAATACTAAGTATTTGGTGAATCCCACTGGTAAATTTGTTATCGGTGGTCCCCAATCAGATACCGGTATGACCGGTCGTAAGATCATCGTGGATACTTATGGTGGGATGGCTCCGCATGGTGGTGGTGCTTTTTCCGGAAAAGACCCAACCAAGGTGGACCGGTCAGCTTCCTATATGCTAAGATATATTGCCAAGAATATTGTGGGGGCTGGATTGGCTCAGAAATGTGCGGTACAATTAGCTTATGCTATAGGAGTTATAGACCCGGTTTCGGTGATGGTGGATACTTATGGAACTGGTAAAGTCCCTGAATCTAACCTGGTCAGGCTGATCAAGAAACATTTTCAACTTACACCAAAAGGGATGATTGAGATGTTAGATTTAAGAAGACCGATCTATTTAAAGACAGCAGCTTATGGACACTTTGGCAGAACTGAGCCGGAGTTTACCTGGGAAAGGCTGGATAAAGTTGAAGATTTGAAAAAGGATGCGTGATCTGGAGTATATCCGCCTCAGGCGGATAGCTTTATCAAGGGTAAACCTATCCGAGAAACGGATCCGTAGGAAAGGTTTACACTCCAAAAGGAAAAAAGGAGCAAAAATGAAGTATGATGTTAAGGATTTGAAATTAGCTAAACAAGGGAAACTGAGAATCGAGTGGTCCGAAAGGAACATGCCGGTATTGAGATTAATTCGAGAGAGGTTTGCCAAAGAAAAACCACTACGGAGGATTAAAATCTCTGCCTGTTTGCACGTTACTACTGAGACTGCTAATTTGATGGATACTTTAAAAGCTGGTGGAGCAGAAGTGGTTCTTTGTGCTTCAAATCCCTTGTCTACTCAGGACGATGTGGCATCATCCTTGGTTCAGGATTTTAAAATTCCTACTTTTGCTATTAAAGGTGAGAACAACAAGGTTTATTATCAGCATATTAACTCGGCCTTAGATATTAAACCTGATATAACAATGGATGATGGAGCAGACTTGGTCTCTACTCTTCATTCAAAAAGGACCGAACTTATAAAAAATGTCATCGGTGGAACTGAAGAGACTACAACTGGTGTGCTTCGCCTGAGGAGTATGCAAAGGGACGGGGTTTTGAGATACCCGATTATTGCGGTTAACGACTCCAAGACTAAATATTTTTTTGATAACCGTTATGGTACCGGACAATCGACTATAGATGGTATCTTAAGAGCTACTAATTTTCTGTTAGCCGGTTCTAAAGTAGTGGTGGTGGGTTATGGCTGGTGTGGTAGAGGATTTGCCCTTAAAGCTAAGGGGATGGGGGCGGATGTGATTGTAACTGAAGTTGATTATCTGAAAGCAATTGAAGCTACTATGGATGGGTTCAGGGTAATGCCTATGGCAGAGGCGGCTAAAATCGGGGATGTTTTCTGCACTTTGACCGGGGATATAAACGTTATCCGAGCAGAGCACTTCCGGATAATGAAAGATAATGCGGTGGTTTGCAACTCCGGACATTTTAACGTGGAGATCGATATTCCAGCTTTAGAGAAAATGGCTAAAAGGAAAAGAAGGGTAAGAGAATTTGTGGATGAATACACTCTGAAAAACGGGAAGAGGATAAATCTATTAGCTGAAGGTCGACTGATAAATCTATCTGCAGCGGAAGGGCATCCGGCTATGGTTATGGATATGAGCTTTGCCAATCAGGCGCTCTCTGCTGAATATCTG
The DNA here is from genome assembly GCA_030692925.1 of Candidatus Zixiibacteriota bacterium. GTDB lineage: Bacteria > Zixibacteria > MSB-5A5 > MSB-5A5 > RBG-16-43-9 > RBG-16-43-9. Next base: position 3,407 of record JAUYBY010000089.1, read on the forward strand.
GTTAAATCCGGAAAAACCTTGCAGAAAAAAGTCTATGTGGTGCCGGAGAAAATTGATTCTGAAATAGCCCGATTAAAATTAAATTCTATGGGGATAAAGATAGATAAATTAACTCCGGAACAGAAGAAATACCTGGCTTCCTGGGAGATGGGAACTTAAAAAAACGTTCAAAGGCTCAAAGGTTCAATGGTTCAATGGTTCCACCCCGCTCCCTCAGGATGTTATCATCCTGAGGAGAAAAAACGGGGATGTGAACATCCCCTTAGAGCTAAACAAAAAAAACGTAGCGCCCGACCTTAGTGTCCTATAAACGGATCCGTAGGAGCGGGCGTTTTGCTCTTTTGTAGAGACGCATAGCATGCATCTCTTTTTTGAGATTCGTTTTCCGCAGGTATAAGAAAATGTAGCGGTCCGCCAAAGGCGGATCAGACCTCCATATTTTAGAAAATGGAAGGCTAAAGTCTCAAGACCTTGACGGCCTTCCTCTACAG
>JAUYBY010000101.1 GCA_030692925.1 Candidatus Zixiibacteriota bacterium
CCCGATAAACAAGACTAAATGTATTAAAGAAACCCCTTTTGTCAAGCCTTTTTTGATATTTTTTACAAAAAAAATATAGTGCTATTTAATCCTAAGACCCTTTTGGATTTCCTGACAATATAGAAAATCCCTTTTTAGCCACTCCCTCCCCTTATTCAATTTTAAATTATGTCCGAATGATATTTAAAAAGTTCGGAAAGAAATGTCAAGATATTTTTTAAAAAACTGCTAATTTTTTTGAAGAGAAGTAAACCTCAAAACTATACGGCGGCTTCTTCATTTTTCCTTTTTCCCGAAAATGGAAAAAAGCTCCTCAATTATCCCTTCAGTTTCATAAAGGTCATCTCTGATTTTAAACCCGGCTTTTTTCAGACTCTGAAGAAGTTTTAGAGTATCCGGCACTTCTATCTCCTCCTCCTGGAGTTTTTCAGTCTGGCCGAAAAATTCAGTTTTTGATCCGTCAAAAAGGATTTTTCCTTCCTTCAGATAGATTATTCGTTTACATACCTCCGCTACTACTTCTAAATTGTGCGAAATTAAGATTATTGTGACTCCCTTTTCATTAAGCTCCAGGAGGATTTTCTTGACTCTGCAAATGCCGGCAAAATCCAGCCCTGCCGTGGGTTCGTCCAAAATCAAAATCTCCGGCTCTAAGGCTAAGATACCGGCAATGGCAACCCTTCTCTGCTCTCCGCTACTTAGAGAAAAAGGTGAACGCTGGGCAAAAGCTTCGAAATCCAGACCAACAACTTCAAGCGATTTTCTCACTCTGCTATTGATTTTCTCTTTTTCCAGACCCAGATTTTTTGGACCAAAGGCTATGTCTTCATATACCGTTTCTTCGAAAAGCTGTCTTTCTGGAAATTGAAAGACCAGCCCGACTTTCTGGCGTATTTTCTTCAAATAGGATACCTTCTCTTTTATCTCCAAACCTTCAACCCGGATTAAGCCTGAGGTGGCGAAAAGCAGACCATCCAGAAGCTGGGCTAAAGTGGTTTTTCCTGAGCCGGTCGGGCCTATCAATCCGACAAACTCCCCTTTCTTTATCTTGAGATTGATGTCTTTTAAGGCTACTTTAGGATTTATATTTCTATAATTATAGATAAAACCTGAATTTTCTAGCTCTATCTGCAAATACTCTGAAATCTTAGACTTGCCCTGCTCAGTAATATTAGTTTTCTTTTGAATTACAGGCAGAGAATAATTGACCCCTTTTAAAGAAAGGAGTTCTTGAATCAAATCCTCTATTTTTAAGACTTTTCTTTTGAATCTAAAACCTTTTCTTTTAAGACCATTGGCAATCTCTAAACTTTTAGGTATAGCTAACCCTATTTCTTTCAACTTTTCATCCTCTTCAAATACTTTCTCCGGGGAATCGTCCAGGATTATCCTGCCTTTATCCAGAACCAGAAGACGCTGGGCTAAAATAGCCTCCTCTGGAAACTGGGTAATGCTGATTATGGTAACTTTCCCCTCAGCAGCCAGTTTTTTGATAAGCAGATTGAACATCTCCCTTCCCTCAGGGTCAAGCAGTGAGGTAGGCTCATCTAAGATCAGATATTTTGGCTTCATAGCTAAAACCGAGGCTATTGCCAGTCTCTGCTTCTCCCCGCCTGAAAGAGAATGAGGTGGGGAATTTTTATATTCCCACAGATGAAAAGCGGAAAGTGCCCACTCCACCCTTTCCCTGATCTCTTCAGATGGAAGGTTCAAGTTTTCCAGTCCGAAAGCGATCTCCCTTTCTACAGAAGTAGTTATGATCTGATTTTCAGGATTCTGAAATACCATTCCCACTTTCTGTCTAATCAGCCTCAAGTCCTCTTTAACCTTAGAATTTAGACCATCGACTAATACTTCGCCAGAGGAGGGGAGTAAAAGACCATTCAGCAGTCGAGCTAATGTAGTTTTACCTGAGCCATTGGGGCCGATCATAGAGACATATTCCCCCTCTTTTAACTCCAGATCTATCCCCTGTAAAGCAGAGATTACCTTCCCTTCGGATATTGAATAATTATAAGTTACTTTCTCTAACTTAATCATATTTCCAGATAGAGATGAAATGAATCCCGCGAAAAAATGGAGTGTAAACCTTCAGGTTTACCTTTGTGAGTCTATTCGTTTTAAAGAAATAAGTAAAGCTGAGCTTTACACTCCAGCAATTTTCAAACAAAACCCCGCCCAAAAAGACAGGCGGGATTTCTCTTTTAACTCTTAAACCCTTAAACTCTTGTCCACCTCAGGCGGATTAAACCTTTACTTCAACCTTTCCATCTGACATTCAAATCTTTCGTAGCTTTAACCTCATCTAAACGGGAGACCGGAGTATTATAGGGTGCCCCTTTAACCAACTCCGGATTTTCTTCCACCTCCTGGGCGATTTTCTTCATCACCTCTATGAACTGATCGCAGCTTTCCCTGCTTTCGGACTCAGTCGGTTCTATCATCAAGGATTCAGACACGATCAGGGGAAAGTAAACAGTCGGAGCATGTAACCCGTAATCCAAAATCCTTTTAGCCATATCAGCTGTCCTTACCCCTTTACTTTTCTGATTACTGCCGGATAGGACGAATTCGTGCATACAGGGTCCAGGATAAGGGAGGTTATAAAGCTCCTTCAGTGACTCCATTATATAGTTCGCATTGATAACCGCATTCTCCGAGATCTTCTTGAGCCCCTCTGCCCCGCAAGCTCGAATAAAGGCATAGGCTCTGACCATTATCCCGAAGTTTCCATAAAAGCCCTGCAATTTTCCGATCGAGTCCGGTCTTTTATAATTTAAAGAGTAAGTCTCTTCACCTTTTTCATCTACATTTTTATCTATGACTGGAACCGGAAGAAAAGGCTCCAGAGATTTTTTGACTCCCAGAGGTCCTGCTCCGGGTCCTCCTCCCCCGTGAGGTGTGGAAAAGGTTTTATGAAGATTGAAATGAACGATATCAAACCCCATATCTCCCGGGCGGACTATTCCTAAAAGCGCATTCAGATTTGCTCCATCCATATAAAGGATTGCCCCTGCATTGTGAACCGCTTTAGAGATTTCTTCTATCTGAGACTCAAAAAGACCCAGGGTATTAGGGACGGTTAGCATGAAACAGGCCACCTCTTCGTCTAAAACCTTTTTCAATTCTTCCAGATCCACCAGACCCTTATCATTTGATTTGACCTGAATTACCTGGTAGCCGGTAATTGTTACTGAAGCCGGGTTGGTGCCGTGAGCTGAATCCGGTATTATGATTTTCGACCTGGGGTTTCCATTCTTGGTGTGGTAGGCTCGGGTTATTAGAAGCCCGGTCAGCTCTCCCTGGGCACCGGCAGCAGGCTGAAGGGTAATCCCGTTCATCCCGCCAATCTCTTTCAGATACTCACCCAGCTCGTACATCAACTGCAGAGTCCCTTGAACTGTTTCCTCCGGCTGGTAAGGATGTATGGAGGAAAAACCAGAAAGACGCGCCAGATCCTCATTCACCTTGGGATTATATTTCATAGTACAGGAGCCTAAAGGATAGAAGCTTTTGTCCACGTGATGATTCAAAATCGAAAGGGCGATAAAATGGCGCACCACATCTACCTGGCTAACCTCAGGCAGTTTCAGGTCATTTTGCCTTAAGCTTTTTTCAGGGACAAGTTCCTTTATATTTCTAACTGGCAAATCTATTTCCGGTAAGTCGCACCCGGCCCTGCCCTTTGAGCTCAGCTCGAAAATCAGTTTCTGACTCATCCATACTCCTTACTAACTTTGACAACTCATGGTCCCTAATCTTTCTTCTAATTGAAGACAAAGCCCTTACCTTTCCACTTGACTATGCTTTTTCCTTTGGTCCTTATTTTTTCTCAGTTCCTTTTCCTTCTAAGCCATCAATCCTTTTCTGAACCCAGTCTTTTTCACCCGGGTCTAAAGTCGGATGGTCTTTCAGAAACTGTTTGTACAGTGAGAGAGCCTTGGTCGTATCTGCCATCTTCTCATAAGAATAAGGGATATATTCTTCTGCATCCAAAGCCACTTTGCTTTTTGGAAACTCCTTCACGACCCTCTGGTAAGCTTCGATCGCCTTATCGAACTGCTTTACGTTTCTACCCATATACAGAAGCCCGATGTTAAACAAAGCTTTTGAAGCCTTTTCGGTTTTGTCAGTGGGATCCAGAGAAACAACCTTGTTAAAACAGGTTACCGCCTGGTCAAATGACCTGCGCTCCTGATATTTTTCACCTAACTTTAACCAGAGCTCTACGTCGTTGGGATTTTGTTTCACCTTGCTCTCATAATCAGCTAAGGTCCCCTCACCTTTAAGGTATCCTTTAATATATTTGATGAATTCGCCTGAAGTGGCATACCCTACGACCCGATCTATCTCCTCACCTGAAGAGTTAGCCAGAATAACTGTAGGATAACCGTTCACTTTATACCTTTCAGCTAAAGCCGTATCTTTTTCTGCATTGGCTTTGAAGAAGACATAATCCATAGAAAACCGTATCATACTGGTATCGGTAAAGGTGGAATCATCCATCTTTTTACACCACTTGCACCAGTCAGTATAAAAGTCCAAGATCAAATTATTGTTATTGGACTTGGCTATCTTGGATGCCTCATCAAAATTAGCCACCCAGTTAATCGCTTTGGGGATCTTCTTTGCACAGCTGAAGAAATAAAATGAGATAAAAAGAATTGAAAATAAAGTAAACCAGTGAGAAATTTCTCTTTTAAACATCCAAACCTCCTCTTTAGTTAAAGTTGTAGCTCAACCCTTTCAGGGTCGCAGTTTTGTAGGCGAGGCTAATCCCCTCAGCGGACGCACTACGTTTTAACATTCCTATAGGTTTCCAACGGTTTGCTCTTTAATGGCTAAGCTTTCCTCGTATTTATCCTCCGGCACATACAACCTGTATCCGGGCTGGTCCTTAACCATGTATCCCAGACCACCCTCCAAAAAACTCCCGGTGTAGCTTAAGAAGCAGGGGATATTGCTATCCTCTAAAGTCTCCTTTAAGAACTCCGCCAGCACCCGGTTAGGAGTGGTGTAAAGCAGAACTAAATTTTTCTCCTCTTCTTCCTGCTCCTCAGGCAGCTCGTCAACTAAGTCTGCCTCACACTCGGAACATCTCTTGGTGCCGGGAGGATATTCGGTATTGCATAATGGACAGAATGGCATAGACTTTTCGATTTTTTAAACCTGTTACCTTTTTATTTACAAATTATCTACAATTTGCTCCTTGATTTCGCAACTTTTTTCAAAATCCTCTTCTCTCACAAAGATGCTGACGTCTGTAAGGGATTGAGGCACCAGAGCTGGTATTAGTCCCATTGATTCCCTCTTGATCAAACAGGGAATCCCGTTCCTCTTCAAAGTCTCTTTTAAAAAGTTAGCATAAATTAAGTTCCTGCTGACATATAGCAGTTTCAGTTTGGGCTCAATTAAAGCTTTTTCTTCCGATATCTCCAGAGTCGCAACCTTTTTTCTTTTCTTCTGTTTAAGCTCCGCTACCAGTTTTTTGCCGCAATCCGGACATATCTCTATCGTCGGTTTATATTCATATCTGCATTTAGGACAATACGGCATCGATGCCTCATTTGACTATTCCTCTGAGACTTTCTACCAGATAGTCTATCTCCTGTCTGGTTCTCTTTTCAGCAACTGAGATCAGAAGACTGTTTTTGAGTTTTCTGTCGAACCGGGAAAGGTCGATCCCTGCCAGGATATTTTTCTTCAGAAGTAGTTTTACGACCCTGGAAGCAGGAAATGGAGTTTCCACCACAAACTCCTTGAAAAACTGCCCTGGGAACTGAAGTTTGAAACCGCCGATCTTGGAAATCTGCTCTGCCGCATAGTGGCTTTTCTGCAGACACAGTTCTGCTACTTTTCTTAAACCATTTTTGCCTAAAAGAGACAAGTATACCGTAGCGGCTAAGGCACACAGGGCTTCATTCGTGCAGATATTTGAGGTAGCCTTCTCCCGGCGGATATGCTGTTCCCTGGTCTGCAAAACCAGGACAAAACCTCTTCTTCCTTTAGAATCGACTGTTTCCCCCACAATCCTTCCCGGCATTTTGCGGATGAGACTCTGTTTGCAGGCGAAGAAACCCAAGAATGGTCCTCCGAAATTAAGGCTGTTCCCTAAAGGCTGACCTTCACCCACTGCGATGTCTGCTCCGTACTCCCCCGGAGTTTTTAAAATAGCCAGAGAGATAGGGTCACAAACCATAATCAACAAAGCCCCTACAGAATGGACTTTTTTCTCGATCTCCTCTACATTCTCTATCAACCCATAGAAATTGGGCGATTGCACGATATAACTAGCGGTCTTAGAGGAAATTTTTGACTCTAAAGACCCGGCCTCCGTTACCCCATCCTTTAGCTCGATCTTCCTGATTTTTATACCGCCTCTTTCACAATAGGTGCAGAGAACCCTGTAATAATTTGGATTCAGCGAATGCGAGACCAGGATCTCGTTTCTGCCGGTTTCAGCCAGAGACATGAGAGCCGCCTCAGCCACTGCTGATGCCCCGTCATACATCGATGCGTTGGAAACCTCCATTTCAGTGAGCTGGCAGATAAGAGTCTGGTATTCATAAATGCTCTGCAATGTTCCCTGGCTCACCTCTGGCTGATAAGGGGTATAGGCGGTATAAAACTCTGATCTTAGAAGTATGTGGTTCACTACGCTAGGAATGAAATGGTCATACGCACCCCCGCCTAAAAAACTGATCAGCTTGTCTGTGCCTTTGTTCTTCTCTGATATGTTTTGAAGTAGTTGAACAAGCTCCAGTTCGGAGATTCCTTTTGGCAGTTTAAGCTCACCCCTTAATCTAATAGACTCCGGCACAGCCTTCAGTAAATCCTGAAATGCTCTGACCCCTATTTTCTCCAGCATAAGCTTTTGATCATCTTCTGTATTAGGAATATAACCCATAGGTTTTCTTTTAACTCTTAAGTTATGACCTCAATTTTTTTATTGAAAACAGATGAGAATATCTATTTCTGTTCTAGCAGTTTTTTATAATCCTCTGCTGAAAGAAGCTTATTGACCTCTGACTGATCCTTGACCTTCACCTTGATAATCCAGCCTTCGCCGTAAGGGTCCTTATTGATCAACCCCGCCTCTGACTCAAGTTTTGAATTCACTTCCACCACTTCACCTGTTACCGGGGAGAAAAGCTCTGATACGGCTTTGACTGCCTCGATCACGCCAAAAGATTTCATCTGTTCAACTTTTGTTCCCACCTTGGGCAGCTCCACAAAGACTATATCTCCCAATTCACCCTGAGCATAATCGGTAATGCCCATGGCGGCGATATCTTTTTCCAATTTTACCCATTCATGCTCCTTGGTATACCTCAGGTCGTCTTTTATAATCAACTTTCCCTCCTGCTTGAGAAATTAAACGGATATTTTTTCTTTTGAAGTTTCCTTAAACAAGCACTCCACAAAAGATGTGTCATATTCCCCGCTTATAAAATTTGGATTGGAGAAGACTTTTTTATAAAATGGAATGGTCGTTTTAATTCCCTCCAGGATGAACTCATCTAAAGCTCTCCTCATTTTGAGGATGGACTCCTCCCGTGTATCAGCCACCGAGATCAGCTTAGCCACCAGGGAATCGTAATATGGCGGCATCTCATATCCGGCATAAGCATGAGTATCTACCCTGATACCATGCCCGCCTGGTACATGAAAGCTTTTGATCAAGCCGGGACTGGGCATAAAATCTTTTTCCGGATCTTCCGCATTGATCCGGCACTCGATGGCATGACCTTTAAGGGTTATTTCGTCTTGAGTCCGGGAAAGCTTCTCACCAGCCGCTATTTTGATCTGTTCTTTTAACAGGTCGATCCCGGTTACCTCTTCAGTTACCGGATGCTCCACCTGAATCCGGGTATTCATCTCCATAAAATAAAAATTGCCGTTTTTATCTAAAAGAAACTCGATCGTGCCGACGCTCTCGTAACCTATGCGGGAAGCACCCACCACTGCCACCCTTCCCATCTCGACTCTTAAGGACGTAGTCAGAGCCGGCGAAGGGGACTCCTCGATCAGCTTCTGATGTCTTCTCTGGATGGTACAGTCCCTCTCCCCTAAGTGAATCAGATTGCCCTGACTATCACCCATAATCTGAAACTCGATATGCCTGGGATTTAAAATATACTTTTCTATATAGACTTCCGGATTACCGAAAGCTGCCTCTGCCTCCATCTTTGCCATTTCATAACCCTTTTTTAGCTCCTCGTCATTCGTCGCTACCCTCATCCCCTTGCCTCCGCCACCTCCTGCAGCTTTAATCAATAGCGGGTATCCTATTTCAGAAGCCATTTGCTGAGCTTCCTCTATGCTTTTGACCACTCCTTCACTTCCTGGAATAACCGGAATCCCTGCTTCCTTCATCATTTGCTTGGCAACGGCTTTATCACCCATCAGTCTTATCATCTGTGAGGTAGGTCCGATGAATTTTATCTTACAGGACTCGCAGATCTCGGCGAAATCAGCATTCTCGGCTAAAAAACCGTATCCCGGATGAATCGCTTCAGCATTGGTCACCTCAGCCGCGCTGATTATCCTTTTTGGATCCAGATAGCTTTCCGTAGCTTTCGCCGGACCAATACAAACAGCCTCGTCTGCAAATCTGACATGCAAAGAGTTCACATCCGCATCCGAATGCACAGCCACAGCCGCGATACCCAGTTCCTTACATGCCCGGATAATCCTTAGGGCTATCTCCCCCCGATTAGCTATCAGTATTTTTTTGAACAAATATCTTCCTTTCCTGACATTTATTCATGTAAATCATAGTTCCAAATTTATCTTTTTTACGATGAAATAGCAAGAGAAATTTAACCTTAGTTTAAGCAGGGATAATTGTACACCGGCAAAGAAATTTCCAAATCCGCACAGTCTATCTATTCTCTTTTCTTTTGTGAAGAGGGCGGGGAAAAATTATCCCCTCTCCTGTCAGGAGAGGGTCAGGGTGAGGTCTCTGTATAGAGACGCATCGCCATGCGTCTCTACAAGTTCTCATCCGGAAGCATCTTTGTCACCCGGAAAGGGTCGTGCTACGAAAGCTCGAGATATGTTATCATCCCGAAAAAAACGATAAAGATAAGACATCTTCTCGATCCGAAAAAGCACTTAAAAATCATTCACAGCTGACAGAACGGATTAAACGGATAAAAAATCGATGATTCTCAGCTTAATCCTGTTAATCAGCTGTGAGGGATTTTAAAAAAATAGGGGCGTTCAATCCGAGGAACGAATCCGTAGGATCGAACGCCCCTATAGTTTAAATATGTAATTTTTTTTATTTTTTCTTCCGTCCCTGCTCGAACTCGTGCCAGCCTCTGTCTGCGGCTCCGGTTATTCCTTTGACCCTTAACTCGAAATCGTCCGGGTTGGAGCACTGCTGCATAGCTTCCTCATAGGAGATGAACCCGTCTTTATAGAGCTGCATTATAGACTGGTCAAACGACTGCATCCCGTATTGAATATTCCCGCTTTCTATCAGCTCGATTATCAGAGGGGTTTTCATCGAGTCAATTATATATTCTCTGATAAGAGCAGTCGAAACCAGAACCTCGACTGCAGGGACTCTGCCCGGACCGTCTGAACGGGGAAGAAGCCTTTGACAGACAATGGCTTTCAGAGTGGCTGCTAAGAGCAGCCTGATCTGCTGATGCTGATGAGGAGGGAAAAATGAAATTATCCGGTTTATGGTTTCAATCGCATTTAAAGTATGCAGGGTAGTTAAAACCAGATGACCTGTATCTGCTGCGGTCAGGGCGATCGACATAGTTTCGAAATCCCTGATCTCTCCTACCAGGATCACGTCCGGATCCTGGCGAAGGGCATGTCTTAAAGCAGTTACAAAGCTCTCTGTATCTCCCCCCACCTCTCTCTGACAGATTATGCTTTTGCGATCTTTATGGATATATTCCATCGGGTCTTCAATAGTGAGAATGTTCTCCGAACGGTTAGTATTAATATGTTCAATCATAGATGCCAGGGTAGTTGATTTGCCACTCCCGGTTGTTCCGGTAAGGATAATCATCCCTCTACGGTTATTGGCTAACCCCATACAAGCCTTGGGAAGGTTCAATTCTTCAAACGTCGGAACCAGGGTGTGCACAGTTCTCAGAGCGATCCCCACTGTTCCCCTCTGGCGATAGAAGTTAATCCTGAATCTTCCCATTTTGGAAATGCTTAAAGCTAAATCCAGTTCGTTTCTTTTTAAAAATCTTTCTTTCTGCTCCTCTGTCAGTATCTGCTTCATTACTTCATCCATATCCGCCTGAGTCAAGACCTCAGCCTCTAACGAAATAAGCGCCCCATCCACTCTGATAGTGGGCTTTACGCCTACCCTGAGGTGCAAATCAGATGCTTTCTTGGCGAGAACCTCTGCCAGCATCTGTTTTAAATTCATCGCCATTTTGACCTCCTCAATCTGATGCTACTTCATTCTCTATTTTCGGCTGAATTAGACTACAGCTTAATATCTTCCAGATTGATTCTTTTGTGGGAAAATAATCTGAGGAGTTGGAGTGTAAACCTTCAGGTTTACCGAGAAATCCGTGTCATTCTAACTAAGCTTTAAGGGAATGGTAAAACTAAAGTTTTACACTCCAGATTCAGGGCGTAGGTCAACCATGTCCAGAGGACTGGTTGACGATTCAGTCAAACATAAGAAAAAATGGTGTCAGGAGATAACTCCTGACACCACAGAGAAAAAGGTAAAGCTAAAGTCACCAGGATCTTGAGACTTTACACTCCAAATTCTGGTAATTCTTACAAAGGCTCGATCAGGAAAAGGGTCTGTCCGAATTCGATTGGTTTTCCATTTTCTACCAGAATCTTGACTACCCTTCCAGCTACTTCAGATTCTATCTCATTCATCAGTTTCATCGCTTCAACGACGCAGACTACCTGTCCGGCGCTTATTATCTGCCCGATCTCTGCGTAGGGTTTAGCTCCGGGCGCTGGCGCCCGGTAGAAGGTTCCCACCATCGGGGACTTGATCGGGGTCAAGTTGCCTTCCGCCTCCTCCGGCTTGATAACTTCCACTGAAACTGATGCTGGCTCATCTTTGACCGGTGTTGCGGCTACCCTTTCCGCTGGAGACGGCTGGTTCACAATTAAGTGCGACGAGCTGTGAGGATTCTGATGGTTTACCCTTCTTGTAATCCTGATCTTTCTGCCCCAGGTAGTCACCTCCAGCTCATCAATGTTGCTTTCCTCTACTATCCTGATTAATTTTCTAATTTTCGACTCTAACATATTTACCCCTTTCTCAAAAGGGTTACTGTAAATTTATTGAGACTTTTACCTTTTATAGCTTTTCGGATTTCACTCCATCAAAAATTAGAGATATCTTAAGATATCTCTAATAGCTCTCTGTCTATATGTGTTAAAATCTTACAGCCATTTCTGGTTATGAGCACGTCATCCTCAATCCTCACTCCTCCCCATCCTGGAATATACACACCAGGCTCGATGGTTATGACCATACCGGGCTTGAGTACCTCCTGGCTTTTGGTATTTATTCCAGGTGAATCATGCACTAACAGCCCTATGCCGTGTCCCAATCCATGACCAAAATATTTCTGGTATCCGGCTTTTTTTATAATATCCCGTGCTTTTCGGTCTAATTCAAATCCTTTCATCCCGGAGCGAGCCTCTTCAATGGCTCTGGTTTGAGCTTTTAGAACCAGGTTATAAATCTTTTTTTGCCTGGGAGTGGCATTTCCCAAAACTACTGTCCGGGTTATATCGCACACGTAACCATCGTAAGAGGCACCAAAATCCAGGGTCACGAATTCCCCCTTTTTCAGTGTTTTAGAAGAAGCCCTGGCATGCGGCATGGCCGATCTTAAGCCAGAAGCAACAATTGGCTCAAAAGCAGAGCCGGTTCCTCCATTCCTTTTGATTCTGTATTCAAGCTCCGCCGCAATGTCCGATTCTTTTGTCCCTGGTCTAAGGAATGGCAATATCTCCTGATAGGCTTTCGCGCTTATGTCTGCCGCCTTTGCAATCTTTTTTATCTCGTCTTCATCTTTGGTGACCAGTAAGGATTCAACCAGATTCTCAGTCGGCACCCAGAGGACCTGAGGCAAAAGTGTTTTGAGCCTTTGATATAATTGAAAGGTAAGATATTTCTCTTCAAATCCTGCTTTAATCCTTTTTCCTTTCAGCAGGTTGATCTCAGGAAGGAAGGAGAATAGCTCTTTCTGGGCAATTTTTATCTCTGCACCTTTGACTTCTTTTTTTACCTGTTCCTTATATCTGAAGTCAGTCAGGAAAACAGCTTTATCCTTGGATATCAGGAGGATTCCGTTAGAGCCGGTGAATCCGCAAAGATACCTTATATTGGGGAGAGAGGTTACCAGCAGGAGGTCCAGGTTTTCCTGATTCAGTTTTTCCCTTATCCTTTCAATCCTTTCTTTCACTTTAAGTTCTTACTCGCTTTTTAACTTTTTCTCCAATTCCTCAACTTTTCTAGCTATCTCTATGTTAGCTGGATCTTTTGCAAGAATTCTTCTGTAGATCTCTAATCCTTCTTTATATCTTTTAGCCTGGATATAGATCTCCGCCATCGTAGCGGTCTCTATATACTTCTTCTCTTCCAGACTTTTATCATCCTTCTCCATTTAAAGAAAAAAATAAGCCTAACTCGGAATCTGTTGCCTTTAATGTTTTTAGAATAACATCTGAGATTGAAGCTGTCAAGAAAAAAAAGAGAAAACAAGGATTCTTCTTTTCTACCGTAGGATTAACCCTAACTACGAAATCTACTCACAATAGTTTGGATGATATTTCTGGTGGATTTCCCCTCAGTCATTTTTATGCTCAGGACTTTTCCGCCATGAGACTCTACTATATCTTTACCCACGATGTCTTTTACTTTCCAATCCCCTCCTTTGGCTAAAATATCGGGGATCAATTTAGAGATCAGCTTCAACGGAGTTAGCTCATTAAAAATGCAGACATAATCCACGAAATAGAGTGAAGCTAAAATTACGGCTCTATCTGCTTGACCCTGGATTGGTCTACCTTCTCCTTTTATTTTTTTGACTGAAGAGTCACTATTTAATCCCACTATCAGGATATCCCCTAATTTTTTTGCTTTTTTGAGATACTCGATATGCCCCCGGTGCAGAAGGTCAAAGCATCCATTGGTGAAAACCACTTTTTTATTTTCTTTCTTAGCTTTCTTTCTAATCTGAATTAGTTCTTGTAACTTGACTATCTTTCCCATTGAATAAACCCTCTCTACCTTCTTTGAGCAGTACTCTGATGAACCTGACCTACAGAGCTGGTTCCGCCAGAGGCGGGATGCCTACGAAAATCAAATTGCTGATCCTCGTAGGTCGGGCACCTTGCCCGACTTTTTTCCTCTACTTTTTCAGAATTTTCTTATGAAGAATTCATCAGAATCCAAACTAGATTTTACTCGGTATAATTTTTCAAATCCTGATATAATTTCTCTTTAGTCACCTGAGCAGTGCCTAACTCGCCCACCACTATCCCGGCAGCATGGTTGGAGATCAAAGCCGCCTCTTTTAAACTGGCTCCGGCAGAATAAGCGCTGGTGAAAGCTGAGATGACCGTGTCTCCAGCACCAGTGACATCATATACTTCTTTTGCCACTGTGGGGAAATTGGTAAGCATCCTGTTTTTTTCGAAAAGGGACATACCTTTTTCTCCCCGGGTAATCAATAAAGCCTCCGTTTCCAATTTTTCTAATAGTCCCCAGCCTACCTCCTCTAAACTTTTCTCATCTTTTATCCTTTTGCCATAAGCAAAACCTGCCTCAGAATGATTCGGAGTAATAATCGATACCCTTTTGTAATTCATAAAATGAGTCTCTTTGGGGTCCACTGAGATGAAAATGTTGTTCTCCCTGGCTAAGCTTATTACCTCATTCAAAAGCTTTAGACTGATCATCCCTTTACCATAATCGGAGATCAAGATCGCAGAGATTTTTTCTTCTTTTATTTTTATCTTAATGAAATCTACCAGGCGGAGAGTCAAATCTAAAGACAACTCCTCAGTGTTTTCCCGGTCAGCTCTCACCACCTGCTGACTATGAGCGATGATCCTGGTCTTGGCTGTGGTCCTGCGAGCTGCGTCAACAAAAATCCCCTGGCTTGATATCTCAGCACCTGCAAGAAGCTCTTTTAGTTTTTCTCCATTTTTGTCATTTCCTACAATGCTGACCAGAAGCGGAATATCTCCTAAGGTCTTGACATTCAGAGCCACATTTGCCGCACCGCCTAATTTGACAGATTCATCCATGACTTCTACTACCGGAACTGGCGCCTCGGGCGAGATCCGGGTTACGTTCCCCCAGATATACTCATCCAGCATCAGGTCGCCTAATATCAAAATCTTATGACCTCCTAAATTGGAGAAGATCTGCTGTAATCTTTGTGCAGGTATATTTTTCATATATCTTAAAAGTTAAAAGACACCCCGATCGAATTAATCCCTATTGTGGGTTGAACTGATAGCTTGTTTGATTCTGCATCTTTATTCTTATTGAGTCGAACAATGGTTTTTCCTACCCAGGTTCCAAGCACACCTCCGAAGAAAACATCTGAGGTGAAATGAACGTTGTCATTCACCCGAGCCCAGGCAGCTAAAAAAGCCAGGCTATAAGCAGCCCAATCGATGAGTCTGTTATCATACTGCTCTGCGATTACCGAAGCTAAGGAAAAAGCCGTGGCTGCATGCCCGGAAGGAAAAGACTGAGAGTAAGAGGAAGGCGGGAATTTTAATGCTTCGAAATGGTAGGCTCCCTTATCCGCAAAAGGCCTGGCTCTACCCACAGTGTGTTTTATCACCTGAGTGATGCCCTGGGTGAACATTACCGACTCCAGAAGGTAAAGAGCGGTATCCTTTTCTTTTTTGCGTTTAAAGATCAGTCCGCCCAGATAGAAGCCTCCGATAACAAACCTGGGGTAGACTGTCTCCGGTGGAGTGACCAGCTTTGCCAGATCGTTCGAGAAACGACTGCGGTTTCTCCGAGCGACCTTCTGCAGCTCCTCATCTGCCAGGAATAATCCGGCTGTTACCGAAGCTATCAGAAGAAATTCTAACCTTTCTTTCTTATCCCAGTGAAAGGGCGAGAGAAAAAGGTTCTTGCCGTCATAGTAGAAATGTTTAACTGTACGATCTAAAATATTGTCGCTATCAGCTCCCGAAGCAAGGACTCTTCCCGCGACAAAAATTAAACAAATAATAAGAAAGACCGAGAGAACAACTATCTTTACCCTTGACATCGAGGCATAATATATGTTAAAATAGGATTCAAATGCAAGCAGATATTTAAAGAGGAGAGCATATGGAGATAAAACCCCAACCCTTAAATGTGGAATTGGGCGAAAAAGAATCAGAGGGAATATATTCTAATTTAGCCTTAATCACCCATTCACCCTCAGAGATCATCATCGACTTTGCGCGGGTGATGCCCGGGATTCCCAAAGCCAGGGTCTATGCCAGAATCGTTATGACCCCGGCTCATGCCAAGCTGCTTTTGAATGCTCTGGATGACAACATCAAGAAATTCGAATCCCAGTTCGGGACAATCAGGCTTTTCGGAAAAGAAGGAAAAGAGATCGGCTTTTCACGGGGATTGACCGATATCTCAGAACCTCCCAAGAAAGAGGATTAATTGTAAATATATTGGTTGAGGCACTGGAGTATAAACCTTTAGGTTTATCTCTATGATTTTTCCTTCGACGGACCACAGGTAAAGCTGAAGCTTTACACTCCATTACATCTGTAATTTCAGCAGTTGCTCGATTTATCGAGTACAAAACATTGCCCAATAAATTGGGCGACTACAAAGAACTCTGTAGTTGCTCGATTTATCGAGCCAAAACATTGCCCAATGAATTGGGCAACTACAAAGAACTCTGTAGTTGCTTGATTTATCAAGCAAAAAAATCGCCCAATAAATTGGGCAACTACAGTGAAGAACTTAAAAGAAAGGAACTCAAAGTGTCGAATAAAATAGGAAGTTTCACCTTCGTTTTACATTTTCATCTGCCCTACGTTATCGCTCACGGAAAATGGCCTCACGGTATGGATTGGTTAAACGAAGCCGCGGCTGAGTGCTACATCCCCATCCTGAATATTTTAAATGAGCTAATAGCCGAAGGATATTCTCCCAAATTAACCCTGGGAATTACTCCGGTTTTGACCGAGCAGTTGTCTGACGAGTCTTTCAAGTCCGAGCTTTCCTCTTACCTGGAGCAGAAGATCAAAGCGGCAGAGATAGACATTCAGGAGTTCACCCGTTATAACCGTGTCAATCTTCTCTCCTTAGCCCAGATGTGGAAAGACTATTATTCCAGGATAAAAAACGATTTCGAAAGCAGGTATAATCGAAATATAGTTAGAGCTTTTAAAAAGTTGCAGGACGAAGGACATATTGAAGTAATCACCTCTGCAGCTACCCATGGTTATTTACCTTTATTATCACAGGATACCTCAGTCCAGGCTCAAGTTAAGCAGGGAGTTGCGACTTACCAGAAATTTTACGGCAGAAAACCCAGGGGAATCTGGCTTCCTGAATGTGCCTATCGTCCTCGATATAAATGGCTGCCACCGGTTCAGACAGAGGGAATAAAAGAACCTTATCCCCGTAAAGGAATAGATGAATTCCTGACTGAGAATGGAATCGAATATTTTATAGTGGATTCTGCGCTTCTAAAAGGCGGAAAGGCTATAGGAGTCTATATTGACCGGTTTCAAGCTTTACAGCAGTTATGGGGACAGTTTGAAAAAGAATATAAGCCCAGGGAGGAGGAGCTGGACAAAACTCCAAGAGAAGTTTATTTGGTTTCCTCCTCAGTTGAGGGAAAAAAGCCGGTTGCCATCTTCACCCGCGACCCGGAAACAGGCTTACAAGTCTGGAGCGGAGAATGGGGTTATCCTGGAGATGGGAACTACTTGGATTTTCATAAGAAACATTTTCCTGGAGGACACCGCTATTGGAAGGTGACTTCAGCTAAAAGTGATTTAGCAGACAAGTGGGAATATTATCCCAAAGATGCCCAGGCACGTGTTCCAGAAAACGCAAGCCATTATAAGGGAATAGTCAAGAGACTTTTGAGCGAATATCGTCAGAAGTCCGGAAAAAAGGGAATAGTCTGCGCACCTTATGATGCTGAGCTTTTTGGCCACTGGTGGTTTGAGGGAACCCAATTTTTAAAACTGGTGTTGAAATACATAGCAGATGATCCGGAATTGGAATTGACCACCTGCTCAGGATTTCTGGATGAAGTCAAACCCAGTCAGGTGATCTCCATACCTGAAGGCTCCTGGGGAGAAGGAGGTTATCATTACATCTGGCTCAACCAGTGGACCGAATGGACCTGGAAACATATCTATGAAGATGAGAAAAGGATGCAGAGTCTGGCCAGGAGGTTCAAGGAAACTAAAGATGAGAATCTGCTTAAAATCTTGAAACAAGC
The DNA here is from genome assembly GCA_030692925.1 of Candidatus Zixiibacteriota bacterium. Taxonomy (GTDB): domain Bacteria; phylum Zixibacteria; class MSB-5A5; order MSB-5A5; family RBG-16-43-9; genus RBG-16-43-9. Next base: position 17,460 of record JAUYBY010000101.1, read on the forward strand.
TGCCAGGGAGCTTTTGTTGTTGCAGGCTTCGGACTGGCAGTTTTTAATCTCCACCTGGAGCGCCAGAGATTATGCGGAGCTAAGGGTTTCCGAGCATCATCAGAATTTTAAAAGGCTTTCTGAGATGGCGGAAAAATATGGTAAAGGCGACTATGTAGACCAAGGCGAGTGGACTTTCTTAGGCGATTGCGAAGCCAGGGACAATCTATTCAAAGAGATAAAGCTGGAATGGTTTGCTGAGGTAGAGTACCCGGTAGAATGAAGTTTTTGTAGGGACAGAACACTGTTCTGTCCTTACATTTATATCAATAAGAATGGAAGGCTGAAGCCTTCCGCTACACAAGAAATGTAGCGGAGGTCTTCAGACCTCCATCTTCTAGTAGACGTAGAGCGGCCCTTTCAGGGTCGCCAAAATATAAAGCGATGCTAAAAGTCTCAAGACCTTGACGGCCTCGCACTACGTCTTAACCCCTCCCCTACAAAAAAAATCAGGGTGGAGATTTTATCTCCACCCTGAAGTCATTAGTTCCTTAATCTGTAAGAGTTAGAATGTGAAAACGGCAGACACGGTCCCGAAAAGATTTCTTTGAATTCCGCTCAGCAAATAGGTACCTTCAAAGAAATTATCCTCGCCAATAGTAGCATCCACCTGGAACTTGGAGAACTTGAATCCCACACCCAGACCGATGAAATCCTGAGAACTCGGGCTGGAGAAACGCCCTTTCTCTTCGAAGAAAAAGGCTGAATTGGAGGGGTGCCATTTATCCTCGAAGCGTCCGAACTCTTTTTCCATTCCCATCCTGGCGGTTAGCCATTTGGTCAGCTCATATTCCACCCCCAAGTTGAAACCGGGCATAAACCACTCGGTGTATTCATCGGTGATAAATGTGGTATCCGTCTCATCTGTCCATCTCATCCGGGTAAGGTTCAACCCACCTACTACCATCCCTTTATCCAGCTTAAGATTTCCACCTAAACCGACGATGAAAAAGCTCTCTTTAAAATCTCCAGTAGAAGAATTCCCTGCCTCGGCACCGGTTCCTTTTAAGGAGATAGATTCACTGCCGAAAGCAAACAGTGGAACCATCTGGAAATCATCTGTGACCTGGAAAAACCCTCTGGCGCCAAACTGAATCCCGTTTCCACCGTCAGTCTCTAAAGTACTGGTGGCTCCTGCATCAGTATTAGTCAGCTTTCCGCGGTCAAAATTAAGTCTCAGCATACCTTCGATCTCATGTTTTTCCATCAGATTGAAAACAAAACCACCGGTGAGCGCTGTGTTCCCGGATGAATTTTCCTCCGAATAATCAACTCCATTTTTGTATTCCTGTTTGTTCCCGGCATGATACAGACTTATGCCTAAACGGAGCTTTTCAAAATCGTAGGATGCCATAAGGTCAAATGGATTTATCGGGCTGGGGAAACGATAATAATTAAAATCCGTGGAAACAAACCGGTTCAGGGTCAGACCTAAGGATAATCCTTTATACAGCTTGTAATTTATTCCTAAGAATTGATCTTCCGGGGTAAACTGCTCAGTTCCCTTTTCAAAACTGTTGTAGAATCCCAGCTCTCCGTAGACCGTGTTAGTGTACATCCCTAAATAGGCAGGGTTGGCGTAGATGTGATAAACGTCCTTGAAGAAATAGTCTGCGTTACCCAGACTTCTGATGCGAGCCAAAGTTGCAAACGCAGAACTGCCGATCAAAATCACGAGAAGCAGTGTCACAGTTGAAAGTAGTATAAAGCGTTTCATTCTTTCCTCCTCTTTTGTTAGATTCCATTCAGTTAGCTAACCTTTTACTTTTATCCCATCACCTCCTTAAAGTAACCAGGTTAGAATTTGATAAATTGTTATTAAATAACTCCACCTTCTCCTTTTGTCAAGTAAAAAATCATCTTTTTTTTAAAATATCCACTCTATTTATTAGTTTGTTTACGTAGAACCAATCTTCAAGTTTGATATTTTTTTCACAAATATTAACTGCATTCACGTTTTTTTCGCTTCCGTCCGAATTTGTCCAGGATGGATCCAATCGGAGATCCATCGGATTGGTGCCCCCGCCAACGAAATTTGCCCGTTGGTCTGGAGACCAACCAGGAGCAATTTCTCTAAAATTCAGTTTTCCCGGTGAACTTGAAATTCTTGATCAGCATAGCCGGAGTGACAATGGCGCCTATATCTCCCCACCAGGGAACAGCTATTTTCCTTTGCCTGGAGATCAAAGAGATATTGGAAAAGGCTTTGAGCATGCTTTCGGTAAAACGCAGGTTCTTCACCCCGTATTTCACTTTTCCATTTTCGATCCAGAACGTTCCGTCCCTGGTCATGCCGGTCATCAAAGCGTTTTTGGTATCCAGGTAGCCATTAATATAATGAAACCGGGTAACCAGCAGCCCTTTTTCCAGAGATTCGATCATCTTCTTTAAGGATGAATCTCCAGACCTTACAAATAGATTCAAAGGTATGGGTCCTTCTGTGGCGGGCGGAGGAAGTGAATGCCCGGTGGATTTAACTTTATCCTTATACGCTGTCTGGGAATCGTAGACCAAACCTTTGGCTACACCTTTTTCGATAAATATCACTTTCTTCTTGGGAACACCCTCGAAATCAAAGGGAAAGGGGACTCCGCTTTCATCTGTGCCGTCATCTAAAAGGGTGAAGTTCTCTGACATAATCTTCTTTCCCATCTTACCGCATAGGAAACCTGTCCCCTCTTGGTACTGCTTGGCACCTAAGCCTATTGTGCAGAGCCATTCGAGCAGATTCCCGACTGCGGCTGGCTCGAGAATGACGTCATATTCACCCGGTTCTATCCCCTTCGGTTTTTTAGAATCCAGACATTTCTGGATTGCAGTCTGGGTTAATTCCTCGAAATCTATCAGGCTGACGTCCCGGTTCAGACCCTCAGCATACCCGGAGCTATCGTCTGACATTGCCACTAAGTTTATGCTGGCAGAAGTCAGGGGCTGATAGGCAGAAAGTCCATGGCTGCTCAGGACAGCGATCTCAGATTGACCCGTGGAAAATGAACCGGCAACTGTAAGCTTCTGCTTTGTGGCTTCATCACAGATATTCTTGACAATCTCGGCTCTCTGGATCGGAGAGAAATCAGCAGTCTTTTTGAAATAGGTTTTAAGCTTTACGCTTTTCTGTTTATCCGGAATCCCGGGAAAATCAGGATTTTCCCTTTGATGCGAGGCAATCTGCTGGGCTGAAGATAAAGTCTTGAGCAGGTCATCTTTTTTAAAGGAATTTGTGGAACAGACCCCTATCTTTTTGCCCAGTGCGACTCTGAAGAAAACTTTACTGTTATGCTCTGAAACGTTCTGGTGGATGTAAGAGTTAGCATATCTTGTCAGTCCACTCTCGCCCCCGATGTATAAAGCCTCGGACTGATCTGCCTCTGATTTTTTTAAAACCGAATTCAAAATCTCCAAGATTTTTTCTTTACCGATCATCTGCTTACTCCCACTTTGACATTTCTAAACCTGGCTGGAGCTGCCCCGTGAGCCACGTGCATAGTCTGCATCGGCTCTCCTTTTCCGCAGTTAGGCAGTCCCCAGACATGCCAGTGATTCCGGTTGCAAACCGCATCGCAGCTATTCCAGAACTCCGGGGTAATCCCGGTATAGACCGCATTCTTATGCATCCTTCCCTTTTTCCCGTCTTTAATCTCCCAGGCAGCCTCAACTCCGAACTGGAAATTCAGTCTTTTATCATCGATGGACCAGCTTTTGTTCATATCTAAAAGGAACCCGTCTTTTGTGTCGGCAATGAGATTATCCAGTTCCCATTCTCCGGGCTCTAAGTTGATATTGGTCATTCTTATCAAGGGTATCCGGTTCCAGCCCTCAGCTCGCATTGTTCCGTTGCTTTTCTGATTGAGCACCCGGGCGGTCTCCCTGGAGGTGAGGTAACCTACGAAAATTCCGTTTTTAACCAGCTCGACCCTCTGGGCTTTTACCCCTTCATCGTCATAGCCGAAGCTGCCTAATCCCCCTTCCAAGGTGGCATCTGCAGTTATACTCACTTTACCCGAACCATATTTTAGTTTGTTTAGCTTGTCTAAAGTCATAAAACTGCTGCCAGCCAAACTTACCTCTGTTCCTAAAACCCGATCTAACTCAGTCGGGTGCCCGCACGACTCGTGCACCTGCAGAGCCATCTGCGAGCCGGTGATTATCAAAGTGGTATCTTTATCCGGACACGCAGGTGCAGAGAGAAGCTCAATCGCCTCTTCCCTTACCCGGTCTGCGTTTTCCGCTAAGTTCAATCCCTGAATGAACTCATACCCGCGGGTAGCATAATCCCCGCGATGAGAGTTAGGATAACACCTTCTCTGAACTTCATTCCCGTTTACTGCTGTAGCCAAAATACCTGCCCCGCTTTCCAGTATCGATTGGCGGATAAAAGCTCCCTCAGTCGAGGCGAATAGCTTTTCGGTTTTGTGAAAATCCATGCTCCCCTCCGCCACCTTGATCTTGTCATTTTTCCGCAACAGTTCAGTTGCTTTGAGTAAAAGCTCAATTTTCTCCTCCAGCGGAACCTTGAATGGGTCGATCTCATATTTCGAAATATACTGGTCTTCAAAAACTTCAGTAGGACTTAACCTGGCTAATTCTTTTTTGATTATGGAGCTGGCTTTAGCTATCTCTAAAGCTTTGTTAGCTACCCTTTTCATCTCAGCCGGTGAAAGTACGGAACTGGAAGCAAAACCCCAGGCTCCGTTGGCGATTATGCGTATACCAAAACCCTGATCTTCATCGCAGGAAATCCCTTCTATGTTTCCGTTTTTTACCTCGATGTTTTCGGTAACCCTGTGGATTTGTCTGATATCCGCATACTCTACCTTTTTTCTTTTCAGAAACTCCAGTGTCTCCTTTATTGCCTCTTTCAAACTTCCTCCTTTACCAAAGCTTGAACTAAATCTAAAAAATCGCTGTAATCTATAAGCCCTGTTTCAGGTTGTCAAGTCAAATTAGATTCTTTTCTAAGTTTTCAGATTAATTTTGTCTAGATTAATCAAAGTGGAGTATAAAGCTTTAGCTTTATCTTCAATCAACTGGGGAAAAATCAATTTGATAAACCTAAAGGTTTATACTCCAATGTTTTTTCCCAGAAACATCTCAATCCCTGAGAATCTGCTTTTCATACCTGCAAGGAAATTAGCATATTCACAAGAAAGTTCAGTGTTACTGGTTTTGAGATAAGCCAAAAGGAAACCCGATGAGAAAACGTCTCCACAGCCTGTAGGGTCTACAAAATCTCTCACTTTTAAAGCAGATGTCTGGTAACGGATTATTTTTTTACTTTTTTTGTAGTAGAGCAAAGCTCCTTTTCTTCCGCGGGTAACCAGTAAGATATCAGGACCAAGATTTAAAATTGTCCGTGCAAATTCCTTCATCTCATTTTCTGGTTTCAGATGACTCCCCGATATTATTTGCATCTCTTTGAAGTTCATCTGAACTATATCTGCTATTTTCAGATATTCTCTCCATAAAGCTGGAGCTTTAAAAAATCTTTTACCGTTTTTTGTAATTCCTAATATTAAAGAATGCACATCTATGAAGATTGGAGAGTGAGTCTTTGCTTTTATCTTTCTAAGAGTATCCAGACCTATGTCGAAACCGGAGATAAAATTAATCAGGAGGTAATCGCTATCAAGATATGGTTTGACCTGATGAAACTCAATTTTCGGGACCAAATTTTTTAAGATTTCCTTTTTGTGCCATCTTCGGTCATAGAAAAGGTGGACATGGTTATTCTTCCCTCCTACTCTGGATATTCCGCTCAGCTCGATATTGTCAAACTCTTTTAAATAGAAGATTACTCTTTTATAAATGTCAGACCCCAAATTGCACACAGGTGAGATTATAATGTCTTGCTGAGTTGCTTGTGCCAGGGGAAGAACGTTGTAAAGGATGCCGCCGAAACTTCTGGTTACCTTTCCATTCGGAAAAGTAATTGTGTCTTTTGTAATTGTTCCGATAACTGCCAGTTTAATCGGTCTCATAATGAATCGAAAACCCAGACTGGAGTGTAAAACTTTAGTTTTACTTTTTGATTCAATCGGCAAACCTAAAGGTTCGCACTCCAAACTTTCGCCACTCCCTCAAAAACCTCCGCCGCCGTAATCTCTTTCATACATCTGAAATGCTTTTCCGGACATTTTTTTCTTCCGTGAATGCCGCAGGGCCGGCAGTAAAGTTTTTTCTGAATAACCACGTCATTTTTACCAGTGGGCGCAAAACCGAACTCCGGAATGGTTGATCCGAAAATGGCCACTACTGGGACCCTCATCGCCACCGCTATGTGCATAGGTGCGGTATCATTGGATAAGATTACATGGCATCTGGAAATCAAAGCTGCAGACTGCAGAGGTGAGGTTTTGCCTGCAGCTATCAAAGGTTTACTTTTCATATTACTGGCAATCTCCAGACAGAGCTTTTCATCTTCCTTTCCACCAGTGAAGATGACTTTTACGCCCAGTTTTTCAATCAGAGATTCTGCCACCTCACCAAATCTTTCAGGCAGCCATCTTTTGGTATTCCAGACCGAGCCAGGTGCTATACCTACTATTTTATCTTCTTTCTTGACATCCCAGCTTATAAAAAGCTCTTCTATATATTTAAAATCATCCTCAGATGGAAAAAGCTCAGGCAAACAGTCGTTTTCTGGGGGCATATCTGTTTCCAGAAGAGAAAGATTCCTTTTAGACTCTGGCTGGTTCTGAATATATTTTATCTTTTGAGTAAAAAGAAAAGCTCCAGAGCTTTTATCAAAACCTATTCTCTGCGGAATTCTCGCAAGATAAGCTAAGAGAGCGCTACGAAAAGAACGGTGAGGAATAAAAGCCAGATCAAAACCTGAGGCTCTAATTTTTTTCGCCAGGGCAAGGAAACTGGAAACTCCCTTCTCTTTGTTCTTTTTATCATAGACAATGACCCCGTCTAGATCTGGATTATTCTGCAAAAGCTCCTTCGTCTGCGGAATGAGCAGGAAAAAGATTTTCGAGTGCGGATATTTTCTTTTTACCGCCTTTATTAAAGGGGTAGTCAGAACCACATCTCCTAAAAAAGCGGTCTGGATGATAAATATTTTTTGAGGATTCATAAACTAAGCAAGAGGGCTTTTAGGAGAACCCTCAACGATCATCAGTACCAAAATCCATCCCCGTATGAAAAGAATTTTCTTCAACCAAATCCTCCTGCGACACTGAAAAGGGGTGTTGAGAAAAACACTGTGTCATTCTGGGGGAGTTCGTTTCTGGCGTATTGATTAATATGAAGATTCTTCGTCGCGCCCTCGGCGGACTCAGAATGACACTCTATTTGCATCAGTTTTTCAACAATTCCTAAAAGCGTCACTCTACGAAATCCATTCTTCAATTTTTCATTTTACATTTGTCATTGTTTTACAGTGCTTTTCCATCTGCGATGAGGCCAGAACCAGTGATCCGGATATTTTCTTACATAATCCTCCAGTAGAGAGGTGTAAGCCTGAGTCAGTTTCCTGATATCCTCCTCTTTATTACTACTCTCCTGAATATAAATTGGTTCCTCTAAAATTACCCTTTGTTTTCCGTTGTTCTTTCTGATTATAAATGCCATAATAACCGGAGCACCGGTCTTCAGGGCAAAAGCAGCCGGTCCTTTGGGAGTTGAGGCCGGATAACCAAAAAAGTCCACCACCGCCCCGTCTCTTCCTGCGTCCTGGTCCGAGAGCATTGCCACAAACCTGTTATTTCTTAATGCTTTTATCACTCCTCTGGTTGCTACTCCCATCTTGATAATTCCTATTCCCATCAGTTGACGGTATTTGTTCATCAGATTGTCGACCAGTAAATTGTGTTGTTCTCCGACTAAGAAATCCATGGGATAACCTTTTTGCCTTGTGGCAGCACCCATCAATTCCCAGCTTCCAAAATGCCCGGCTATCAAGACTGCACCCTTTCTATCTTTCAAAGCTTTATCAAAATTCTCCAGCCCTTCAAATTCTACTAGCTTATCCAATCTGTTCTTCAAAACCGGGAACATCGCATATTCTACAAATCCCCTGCCGATATTCCGGTAAGCTTCCCTGGCAATTTTTTTAAATTCTTTTTCAGTATAGGTCTGACCAAAAGCTCTTTTCAGATTATCTATTGCGACTTTTCTCCTTATCCTGAGCAGACTGAAAGCTAAATCTCCTAAAAAAGAGCCGATGAAAATAGCAGCATTATAAGGAAGTATCTGGACTAAAGTCCCCACTCCCCTGGTGAAAAGATATTCAATCTGGTGCCTGATTTTCCTCATGGTAGTCATACTTTCCTATCTTCTCCTCGTATTCCCATCTCTTCAGGGTCTTGCGGTTATAATATCTTTTCATAAAATAAAGAAACACCAGCAAAAAGGCAAGCACCAGCCAGAATAAAATGTTGTCCCCGAAGAAGGCTAACCAGTTATACCTTTTCTTCAAGTAGTTTACAAAACCGACCTGAAAATCGATGTAGCTTTCACCCGTGGCTTTGAGGAAGGCTAAATCCAGACCTTGACCTGAGGAGAGGTAGTTCAAGAGCTTGAAAAAACTCTCTTTTCCGTATTCGTCCAGAAAATAAGACAAAGCCAGATAGCTTTCAGTATAGGCCAGCTCTGCCTTGCTATTACTGAAACTGTTTAGATTTTCAATCTGCTGTAAAGGGATGATCGAGTTGGTGAGGACTGCACGGACGATTAAAATGTCCTGCCCTATCCTCCATTCCCTGGATACTAACATGGCAAACCCCTCATCCATCCAGCGTGGAGGAACTGCATTGCCTGATTTTTTATCTAAGAAAATATGAGCCAGCTCGTGTTCCAAAACCTCTGAGAAAGGGCGATTATACCTGAATTTCGCTGGGGACTTTAAAATAATCAGATTATGTTCTGAAATCGCCGCTCCTATCCCCCAATCTGGAAAATCCGAGCCTAATTTAGATTTGAAATCATTCTCATTCTCAGCTACATAAATGGTAACCGGATGAGTTAATGAATCTTCTATGAAATCGGAGATCTGGTTATAGGCTTTTTTAGCTGTGACTTCTATTTCCTGTTTTAATTTGGGATTTTGAACGTATATGTCAAATTGCGGGAAAGCATAGGTTGACCCTGGAATAAGAAAAATGCAGAAAAATATCCACAGCCATTTTTTGAACGAGCTCGAATCCTCTTTCATTTTTTGAACAGGCCCTTCAGTAAATCCCCGGCTTTCTTCTTCAAATCCTCAGTCGCCTTATCCTTCTGCTTCTGGATTTCCTGCTGGAATTTTTTCTCTGCCCTGGCAGTGCTTATCGTAAACTTGGGACTTTTGGCATTTCCCTCTATCTTGAAATCCAGAACCATCCTTCCCTTTTCATCCTGAAAGAACTTTGTCAGATCTCCCAAATCTATACGGCTGGAAAGCTCTGGTGAAAGAACCACATTCACTGAATAATCCAAACTCCCATCCAGACCAACTGAGCCGGTTGCTTTCCAGTCTCCACTTTGAGAAAGGGCTTCAAAATCCTCGAAATAAACTCTCCCGTTATTGACCTTAAAGGAATTTGTCAGGGTTCTTATCTTCTCTTCCTTGAACTCATTCATCTTGAGATAGGAGGAGATTTGATTTAAAAGATCCCAGTTTACCAGCTTGCCGTCAGTAATCGTCCCAGTGCCTGAGGCAACTAAAGATTTGGTTATCTGTTCTGCACTTTGACCTTTTCCTGAGAAATCAGCAGTCATATTCAGGCTCCCGAAGAGATGGTCTTTGAAAAGGGCAAATCTGGACAAAAAGTTGTTAGCTTCGATCTTGCTCGCGCTGACCTTTATGTCGAATTTAGGGTCATTCGCATCAGTCAAATCATAAGTGGCATTCCCGCCTACCAGACCATTGTAAACGTTAGCCGCAACGTTCTGGACTTTTACGACTCTGTTCTTAATCTCTAAATTCGCCACCAGATTTTCAAGCTCGACCTGTCTGAAGATTAATTTCTTGACTTCTACCTGTCCTGAAGCATCAATATCCGGAAAAGGAGGTGCAGTTTTCACTGGCTGTTTTTCCTTTGGTTTGACCTTCTGCTCGACCGGCATTATCTCATCCAGGTCTACGAATGGCGAGTTCAATTTGAAGCTTAAGAAAGGTTTCTTCGGAACTCCTTTTACCGGGATGAGTGACTGAACTGCATTCTCAACTTTTCCATTAAGACTCAAAGATGATTTCCCCAGACTCAGGCTCAGATTCTCGATGTTCAAAACCCCTTTGGAAAGTGAAATATCACTGTTGAGATTTTTCACCGGAACCGTGAGATTGGGAGAGGAAATCTCCACGTTCCTTAAATTGAAATTTCCGGAAAGGTCTAACTGGTCCACTTTTTTGAGCTTACCAAAGGCTTTAGCATCGATGTCGACTGAACCTGAGAGGTTTGTTCCTTCTGGCAACTTTTGCACTTCTTTCACGATTGCCAGATCGAATTTAGTTTTAAGCTCGGAGGTTAGATTCGGATCTGAGTAATTATCAATCACTGCCTTGAGTTCTAATGGAGTATCCCCTAATTTCGCATCCTGAGTGATGACGCTTAATCCCTGGTTATCAAAATCGATCTGGCCAGAAGGCAGGATGAAAGGCTGCGGGACTCTGGCAAAATCGACCCTCACATCCTTAAGAGCCACCTGACCTTTAAAGTTCGGCAAAGTTTTACCTTTAAGCTCACCTTTTAGCGAAGCAGTTACCCTCATTTTGCCGGCCCCTTTTAGCTGTGACAGAGGTGAGTTCTTATCTGCAGGAATAGAGGACAACAGGTCCTGGATCGATATATCCTTTGAGTTGAGAACCAAATCAGCTTGCGGAGTTGTTTTCAGGTCTCTTACCACGCCTTTTATCTCCAAGGATATTTTGGCCAGATCAATTTTGATCTGTTCGACATTCAGGGAGTCACCAGGAAAGTTGAAGCTCACTTTGTGCTGGAGCATGAAAGAAAGTTCCGGGAGTTTGCTTTTGAACCCCGGTAGTTTCAGGTCAATTTTCTGGATGGAAAGTTTTCCTTCAGACCTTCCGTTCTCATACTTTTGATCCATCACCAGCTTCCCTTTTTGCTCTATTCCTCCTAAGAAGATTCTGCTGCCGTTGGACAGGTCGTCATAAGTAAAACTCCCGTTTTTTATCTGCATGTTCTCAAAAAGGATTAAAGGCAGCGGACCACCACCGCTTTTCATCAAATCAGCAATACTCAGAACCCCCTCCCTGTTTTTCTCGACGAAAATCTCCGGCTGATCCAGGATTATCTTTCTTACCTCAATCCTTTTCTTCAATAAGGGCCAGAATTTTACCCGGACGGAGAAGTTTTTGATTTTGAAAAGGTCCTTCTGCTCGTATCCCGGCAGGTTTGAAATCTCAAGCCCTTTAATATCCACTCCCAAACCCTTGAAGATCGAAGGAGAGATGTCTTCGATTGACACCTTGCGGTTTAAAGCTTTTTCCACCTGCGGCTGAACCATAGCTATGAGTTTTTCTTTGGTGAAGATAAGTTTCACCACCAAGGAGGTGATTATCAAAACAGCTATGATGATAGCCATAATCCAGATAAGAATTTTCCAGCCTTTTTTGATTTTCATCTTATACCTCTTTTTTTATTCTTCACGTCATTGCGAGGAGTCCATTTGGACGACGAAGCCCATCTGGGCTTTGTCTCGCCTACGGCGGACTCGCAATGACAGAACAACTTGTTTTTCAAGGCTGAAGCCTTGCCCTATGGACTTTTTTACCAGGTGGGTCAGGCATCCTGCCTGACCAGAACAGACAAGATGTCTGTTCCACCATTTTTTGCTCCGCAATTTGCGGAGCCCTACGATTTTCTCGAACCCTTGAACCCTTTAATCCTTGAATCCTCTCTTATAGCTCGCGTAGGGGCGGAGTTCATCTCCGCCCCAAGTAGACAGGTGGAGTCAAGCTCCACCCCTACGCAACTTGAACCCTTCTATCCTTGAATCCTATTACAGATTATAACCCTCTCCTATCTTAAGTATTTTCACTTTGCTCTTAGAACCTTCAAGTTTTTTAGCAAAAACCTTCGGGTCCTGTTTGATAACGTCAAAAGTATCAAAATGCATTGGAATGACCAGCTTGGGTTTCAAAAATTCCACTGCTTTTACTGCATCCTCAACTCCCATCGTAAAGTTGTCCCCGATCGGAATTAAGGCAACATCCAGCTTATTCAATTGACCGATCAATTTCATATCCGAGAAAAGCCCGGTGTCTCCTGAATGATATACATTCTTTCCACCGAAATTGACCACAAATCCGCACGGGTTGCCAGTGTAGGTTATCTGCTCGTCAACTACGGCCGAACCATGATGGGCAATGGTCAGTTTGACTCTGCCGAAATCGAAGTTGTAGCTTCCTCCTATATGCATCGGATGCACGTTAGCCCCTTTTTTCTGACAGTACATCGCCAACTCAAACGGAGCAATGATCAGGGCATTGTTGCTTTTAGATATGCTGATAGCATCACCCAGGTGGTCCCCATGCCCATGCGATACAAGCACAGCCTCGACCTTTATATCCTCCGGGCTTCTTTTAGCTAATGGATTCCCGGAAAGAAACGGGTCGAAAATTATCTTATGTTTTTCATTTTCTAAGGTAAAACAAGCGTGCCCTAAATAAGTCAGTTTTGGTATATATCCTCCATTTTTTATACAAGTTTTTCTTCCTTTCAATTTAAAGACTCACTTTCCTTTGTCAAGGAAAAAGACCAGGAAGAGGCGACCCTGAAATGCGTCTTGAAAAAGCTCACCCTGTCATTCTGAGGGAGTCCCCTATGGGACGACCGAAGAATCTGCTTTTACAATCTGAGATTCTTCGCCCCCTGCGGGGTCTCAGAATGACGTAAGTCTTCAACGTTCTTTTTTGTAAAATCAGTTGACTCTTTTTCCCTGAGATTTATATTGTTATTCACTGGTAAATGAAAAATGGCAGATAATCAAGATGAAAAATGGATGAGGGTGGCTTTGCAGGAGGCAAACTTAGCCCTCAAGAAAAAAGAGGTGCCAGTCGGCGCGGTGGTGGTTTATCAGGACAAGGTCATTGGCAGAGGACATAACCAAACCGAAACGCTGAACGATCCCACTGCTCATGCCGAAATCTTAGCTATTGGAGCAGCAGCCAATTATTTGAACTCCTGGCGACTTTCAGAAGCAGTCTTATACGTGACCCTGGAACCTTGTGCAATGTGTGCCGGAGCAATAGTGCTGGCAAGAATGAAAAAGTTAGTCTTCGGAGCTTTTGACCCTAAAGCCGGAGCGTGCGGTTCACTCTATAATCTTGTCCAGGACAAAAGACTCAACCATCAGGTTGAGGTCACACCTGATGTTTTAAAAGAGGATTGTTCATCATTACTTCAGACTTTTTTCAAAGAGCTAAGAGAGGTCAGGAATGAGTCATAGCTGGAATGAATCTCTTGAAAAGATGCATACGAAGATTCTACAATTAGGGATGGTCCTGGACATCTTTTTACCAGTTGTCATATTCTTTTCAGCCATTTATCTCCGGGATAGATTCGTTTCCATAAAGAGTCCGATGGATCTAAACATGATATTCTATGTTTTACTTGCCCTTAGCGCAGCAGAAGCTATAACTATATTTATCCTTAAAACTAAATCCTGGAGACCTTATATTAAGAGAAAATTCCAGGAAAATCCTCAGCTCACAATAGAAAAGGGTCTCTTTGGATTCGGAACAATTATCTATGGGCTTTGTTTTTCGCCCACGATCTACGGACTGGTCTATTATATCTTAGGCGGAACCTGGGAGCATTTTGCTCTGTTCGTGGCGATAACTTTTCTCTTTTTTCAGTTGTTCAAACCCAAAATGGAGGAACTTGAAAAGTTGAATAAAGAATTTAACACGAGCGATTAATGTTTTTGATTTGATTTTGTTGTTTTTTTGTTCTTTTACAAACTCCAAACTCACAAACGAACAAACTGTATTCCGGAGAGGTGCCGGAGTGGTTGAACGGGACGGTCTCGAAAACCGTTTACCCCTTACGGGGTACGGGGGTTCGAATCCCCCCCTCTCCGCCATATTTTTTAAGATTTTACTTGACAAGAAGTTATAAGATAGCTATATTAGGTTGTGCCAGATTTGTGCCACAATTTTTGAGGCTATCTTATGGGAAGAATATATCAGAGAGGCGACATTTACTACATTGACTATTCTGTCAATGGCCTCAGGATAAGGAAGAAAATAAGCAAATCCAAGCGGGTTGCTGAGCTTGCGCTGAAGGATGTTGAAGTAAAACTCGCCAAAGGTGAAATAGGGATAGTGGAAAATGATTACGCTATCCCTGATTTTTTTCAGGAATATCTGGTCTTCTCTAAGACCAACCATTCAGATAAAACCTTTTTGAGATACCGAGTCATAATAGATCATTTCCTTCACTTCTTGGAGAGACATCCTCGGATACACCATCTCTCAGATTTAAACCCTAAGCTGTTTGAAGACTACAAGACCTGGAGGAGAACCAAACACGTTATGCCCAATGGACAGCCTGTGTTTGAAGGAGAACCAGTGCCAAAAACAGCCAGACTTGGTGCCAAGGCAAACACCATCAATATGGAGTTGGGGACCCTGCGGACCATCATGAATCAGGCAATCAAATGGGGATACCTGAAGGAAAACCCCACCAGAGGTGTAAGTATGCTCAAGGTCAATGATTCCAAAAAGCCCAGGTTTCTAACCGAGCAGGAGTGCAAGAAGCTTCTGGACGAGTGTGGTGCGGAGCTTCATCCTATATTTTACACCTTCCTCAATACCGGGATGAGATTGTCTGAGCTGATAAACTTGACCTGGGATGACATAGATTTCATGAGGAAGAAGATAAAGATCCAGACAAAATCCTTCTGGCATCCGAAGACTGGTGAGCGGGAAATACCTATGAACAAGGGGATGGAGGAGCTTTTAACCGGTCTGCAGAAAAGGAAGAAGAAAGCCAGCCAGTTTGTGTTTCATCTCAAGAACGGTCCAAAGATCCCGGATAACTATCTAAGGAAGAAGTTGATTGTCATTGCCAAAAGATGTGGCTTTTCCGATGTAACCAAGATTCACTCTTTAAGACACACCTTTGCCAGTCATCTGATAATGAAAGGGGTTGACCTTCCCACCGTTCAAAAGCTAATGGGTCACTCTGATATTCAAACCACTATGATCTATTCACACTTATCACCTGACCATCTCGTAGCTGCGGTTGATAAGCTTTCTTTCTTATCCGGTGATGAAGAAGATTAGAGGATATATCTTTCACAGTTCTTGCCTTAACTTCCTTTTCAGACAGCCATTTTAGAATAGTCTCTCGGTTAAAACGCACATGCCTACCTATCTTTATATGCGGGATATATTCAATATGCGTCCAGTAATAGATAGTAGATACTGGAACTGACAGCAGTTGGTTTAATTCCTGTGGAGTTAAAAGCTTTTCCATATTTATGATCTTATCTTCAAGCCTTGGTTGACCAAGGCATAACTCGATTCATATTCTTAAGTTGTTCACTTTTCTTTAGATAATTTCTCAATCTCTTTTCTATTGAACATCACTTTTCTGCTTCCAAGCTTTACTAAGGGAACTCGTTTCTGAGATACCCAACTGTCGATGGTATAAATACTGATATTAAGGTGCTCAGCTAGCTGTCGTTTATTAAAAAATCGACATCCTGGTTTTACCGTAGTTGCCTCATTTGAAGGGTATCTCATTCTGTCCTCAATCCTGTTCGCCACATCAATTCAAATATGGTATTGTCAACCATCACGTCCAAGATCGTTATTGCTGTGCTTCCGCCAATTCGATTTTTCACGAACTCAGCTCCAGATTTTTTGACTTTGTCTTCATCTCAATCAACTTATCATCCTTACCATTTTCTTTCGAAAAAACCTTGCTGAGTTCATCTTTTCTGTGAAAGCTTGCCCTTTTATTGCCAATCCCTGACCTCCTCGGGTTATGACCGAACCGGTAAGGAAAAAGAGAACAATCTGTGTCCTCGCACTTTCTCACTTCAGCACAGGAATTGTTACAGCAATCAAGGCACTTTTCCCGGATGGCTTTTAATGGTGGCAGTTCTTTATTATTCATTTTTCCTCCTAGGATATGTCTGTTTCTGTCCAAGAATGACCTTCACGCGGAAGATGTTCTTGTAACAAACCAATTGAGCTATGTCCTGCCACATAGCTCAGACTTCTGGCTAATCCAGCTCCCTTCCTTCTTTTCTGATCTCTCCAGTAGTAGAAGCCCCTCATTCAGGGAAGCCACTTTGACCGGGTCATTTTCATCAAATTGAAAATGTACCCAATACTCCGCACAATGGTTGCTATCTGGATGAGCTTTCTTTTTCAGTGACAAAAGCCCCAAGGCTTCAATCTTTCTTCTCATTATCTGTGGATTTGCTTTATCAAAGCCAACTAGTTGCTGAAAGGTTTTCTTTGGGATTGCGCAGTAGAGATCTTTCTGCGATCCTTGACTACTTCTTAAATAGTCAGTCCCTGACATATAAGAGTTACTAGGTTTGTTGGTTTTACCTTCTCCATTAAAATCAGCAATATGTTTACCCTTTTTCATACAATGTTTAAGTAAGGAAAACATTGCTTGTCTAAGCTTCGAGTCAACGGTCAACAAAACGATTTTCCGAACATCACCTAAGGATAGTTTCTTTTCCGCAAAGACACTTCCGGTTCCGATAAACTTGGCTTTTTTTTCATCAATGCTCGTGACTATCTTCTTGATCTGAGCGAGTACCTCATCAATCCTTCCTGCATTCATCCTGTTAGACAGCCCATTGTGCTTTTCCCTGATCCACATTATTAGTGTTCCTTCAGTCTCCTCCTCTGAACGACCCTGTCTTATTCGCATATCCCAGCTCAACTTCATAAATGCCTCATAGGTTGATATCTCGGGATAGAGCCCTTCATCATACAGGCGACTCACAATCTGTTTATAATCACGCGGTCTCTGAGTGCCCCCAATCGACGTTTGGTTCAAGGCTTGAATCTTAAACGGTATTTCTATTTTGTGCTTTTTGAAAATGTCGTAGGCTTTGGAAATGGTCTGTTTCAGGGTAAGATTAGTCCGGGGCTTCAGGGTCAAAGGGTGAACTATGTAGCTGCCAGAGCCAAAGGGAAGTCTATCTCCACTTTTTTTAGCCAGAATCTCGATTTCTCCCGGTTTCACGTTCACATCTTTTTCCGAAAGAAGGTCTTTGCACCGTTGGTATAGTAATTCACGTGACACTGGATTGGAAAGGAAGTAGCACAACCTGATACCGCCCGACGACGAGCTCTGATACATCAAAGGCTTTCCCTCGATCGCCTTCCTCACCTTCTTGATCCTGGATCTAAGGTTTGCTTTTGCCTCGTGATCGTGTCTGTCGATGTCGATCATCATATAATCAAGTTTCTCGCCAGGGAAAAGACCGATGGTCCGTTCGCCGGTAAGATGTCTTAGGACTTCACGTTTACGCCAAGGGTGCTTTATTTCTACCCAACTGTCTTTAGTCTTCTGAATGTAATGAGATGCCTCTCGATACCTCAGGAATATCTCTTCATACTTCCGGTAATCTGACTCATCGATACCTAGCAAATACAGTCTTTGCTCAAAGGGCAGTCTTTTACCTATCAAGGCAGGTGCTGACATATGCACTTGTTTTAAGCTGCTCATACCATTCATGCAGAACAATTAGCTCCAATGAATTCCAGACCCGGGTTCACTTCACCTGATCTTCTCGAACCTGGTACCCTTACAAGAGAAAGTTCGGTCCACCGTTGTTCCTCTCTCTGATAAGTCGCACCGCTTGAAAGGTAGTGAGTTCTCAACTCGCCATCGCTGTTCCCAAAGGGAATTCCCTTCCTGTTGACCCTAGTCATTTGACCCCCCTAGCCCGAAATGCTTCCTAAACAGTCTCTTGAATTCTTCGATTAGACCTTCTCTCATACCATGGCCTGATATTGCAAGGGTCGTGCCAATAAACGAATGGGCTGCGCGCATCCTTGTAACATGCTGTGGTGCATGCCGTTGATAAAAAGGATGCTCGAGGTACTTTTATATGAGTTGAAATTGTAAAGCAGAAATTAGCAACTGCAGTTGCTTTTAAGCAACTAGAGTTGCTATTTGTGGGGGGTAAAATCACATACCAAGTCGTTTGAGCGCTTTTCTCAATCCAAATGCTTTCATGCCAATTCTTCTCGCTGTCCTTGGTATGTTTCTCGCATTTTCTTCCAGTTTCTTAGTCAAATATTGCTTTTCAAATTCCTGCTTGGCTTTCTTGAAAGAGTCGATAGCGAATAGGTCAATAGCTGCCTTCTTGTCTGCAGGTAAGAGATCCATCTTTTGAGCGAAATGCAATACACTATCTCTAAGATACTTCAAATCAACAGATACAAGTTTATCTCTATCTATGTATTTGTTGAATCGCTTTCTCCTCTGACAGACCATTTTTATGAATATATCATCATCTGGTGGTTTGATCCAAGCATTTTTGCATCTAAATAGGTCATTGTTATTAATTATATTCCCACCTTTTTTTGTATCGACTAAAGCCTTGATGAGGTGATCGTAAGTCTCAGGCCAGCCGGTAACTGATAGGTAAGCTGGGGGTGTTCCCATGATACTCATTCCAGAATAGAAAGCTGCGTTAATTTCGTTCTTAAGCTGCCTTACATTTCCCGGTAACGGGTCAAGGGAGCAAAGGATAAAGATGATAGGGTCGATTCCCTTTATCTCTGTTTTGTATTGACTTTCCAATTCTGACAGAAACTCATTCATTAAAAAAGGGATATCATTAACCCTATTTCTCAGAGGTGGGATATGAATATGAAACATATCCAGTCTGTAGTATAAATCGTCTCTTAATATATTATTATCGGGAAGAAGCTTATTTGTAGCTGATATTATCCTCACATCAACCTTCTTTTCCTCTTTCGCTTGTCCGAGCTTTCGATAAGTGCCGTATTCCAAAACCCTCAATAAGCCGCACTGGGCGTTGGGTGGCAGATCACCTATCTCGTCTAGGAATAAGGTTCCACCGTTCGCCTCCTGAATCAACCCTGTCGTTTCCGAAGTCGCACCCGTGAAGGCACCTTTAATATGTCCAAACAATTCAGAATACAGTAAGTCATTCGGTATCATGGCACAGTCGACTGTTACCAAATTATTCTTCTTCCGGTCCGAGTTTTCATGGATAGTCTTAGCAATTAGTTCTTTACCTGTTCCGGTCTCGCCTGTAATTAAAACCGGTCCACGATTATTTAAGGTGTGTATGATCTCGCCAAACATGTCTACGTAGTAACTGCTCAAGGTCGACCGTTCACAGACATATTTGGTTTGAACCCTTTTTTTAATCAACTCAACCACGGGATGTTTAAAAGGGTCAATCCTATCTATGTGGTGGATAAACGGTCTGCCAGTCTCATCTGTTATGATTATGGGAGTTGTCATCTCGGAATCCTCTCAGTGTGTGATCAGAGATGTTGATTTCGTTTTTTCTGAAACTAATCACAAAAATTAATCAAAGCAAGGAAAATCGTCAAAAAGTAGCTGGATCGTGAGGTCTTGCTATTCTCCATAGAGAACTGCAAATAGGTTATATGTGGACATTGCTGAACTAGATAGGTTAAGAATCAATATCAGCTCCACTTATAACCCTCTAAAATTACCTTAAGGGGTGTAAAAAGATGATTCTTTCTGTCAAATAACTGGAGGATTTTATAACCTGCCACCTGTCTCGTAAGCTTTAGATAGATTGGAGGTTAAAGGGGCAACCCTTTGGGGGGCAGACCTTCAAAGGAATTAAGATGATTAGAACAAAAACCTTTAACCCCAAAAGAAGGAGTAGTAAAATGAAGAAGAGAGTTAAAAAGAGCAAGGAACTTGTCATTGAATGCCCCCACTGTGGTAGTCAGGTATATGAACCAATAGAAAATGAATTAGATTATGGACCATCAGATAATGAGGTGTTTGCTATGTTTAAGTGCTTAAAATGCAGAGAAACTTTCTTTGTGACTTATAAAGCGGTGGAGATAAACCCATGAAAGAACATGATATTGATTGGGGTGGTCCTGAGTTTGGTAGTGAAGTTATATTCTATCTAAAGGAGGTGAAAACTAGTAATGAGTTACAATCTTAAAATAAAAGAAAAAGGTGGTATTATAACCGGTGTTAGGGATGAGTATTATAATCTCCCGGAGGAGGAACTCAAGTCTATAATGGGGCTATCTAACTTAGTAGATGAAAAATGGAATCCTATCAAGTTAGCTAAAACTTATGAGGACAGTTCTTTAATATTTAGCTGGGAAGAGACCATGACAAAAAAGAGAAAGACTACCTAATGCCAACAACACTGGCAGGGAGGCTAGGGGAGGGGGAGACAAAATTGGGGAAAATAACATACTGGCAAGTTTATAAGACTGAAAAGGGGTATACTTTTGAAAATGGGGAGCACAGGCTTGCCCTGATTTCATTAGTAGGAATTTGGGTAATTCAGGGCACTCCAGGTATAATGTTTTATCCTACTTTGGGGGAAGGCGTAAGCCATATTCTCTATTGGATGAAAT
This sequence comes from Candidatus Zixiibacteriota bacterium, assembly GCA_030692925.1. GTDB lineage: Bacteria > Zixibacteria > MSB-5A5 > MSB-5A5 > RBG-16-43-9 > RBG-16-43-9. The sequence goes on from JAUYBY010000101.1 coordinate 38,044, forward strand.
TAAATACCCCAAATTCAAGATTAGATCTGGATGGTATCCCGGAGTTGGGGGAGACAATAAGAATTTTAAGGGAAAGGGAGAAATTATGAGAAATGGTAAGACTTGGAAAGATACTGCATTGAGCTTTATTCTAACAGCACTTTGTTTGACAGTACTCTACGTTTTGTTAGTAAAAGCGCTTACTGGTAAGTCAAGTCCTTCTATGTTGCAGGAGTATGAAAAAAGTTTTTATAGTGGTCAGAGAGAAATGTTCTGGCTCAAAAATGCTACATGGCAGGACTTCAGGCTTAAAGCCTATATTCCTAAGGATAAATTGGAAGGACGGTCTAGTGGACTTACTTACATGGAGGGTCAGGCGATCCCCTATTTTACTGTAGCGGTAGACCCCAAAGTGGTCCCTCTGGGCGCATGGGTGTATATAAAGGCTGATAGTCTGGAAGGGTGGTTTCGGGCTACTGATACTGGAAGTCTTATTAAGGGGAAGGTCATAGATATTTGTGTTCCGGATCGAGGAACAGCATTACGATTTGGAACACAACGGGGTCAAGTAGTTGTACTTTATTAGGAGGAGAGAAAATGAAATTTGAGAAACTGGTTATCAATTTAGACGAAGACCACAGTGTTGAAGAAACTGTGGAAGAAGTGTTGAGATTAATCAGAGAGGGTTATACTTCGGGATATTACCCAACTTGGAATTTGGTTAAACCCAACAACGAGGAGCAATAGTGGCTAAGTGTATTAGATATACTCATTATGAAGTAGATGGGGATGAACTTTTAATTTTTAAGGGGGAAAAATTGGTAGATGCTGTTAAAATATTAGAGATTATTGAGGATTGGTTAGAAGAAAGTGTGCTTACTACTATAGCTCCGTTGACTGTCTACCAAAAAATTGAAAAAGAGAAGGAATATGAAGATAACCTGTAAAAGTTGTGGGGAGGTTATAACTGGATTTATTTACCGGAGGAATGGGGCTAATTTGTGTGAACGGTGTTGGAGCAACGGGGAGGACTATAAAAAGGAAACAACTAAGAAGGAGGAAAGTAGTGAGCAAAAAAGCTAAGAAAAAGAAGCGAGTTATAGAATACACCCATTGGGAATTTGACCGGGATGGGTTAACTGCATTACTTTTTAATGGAGATGAGGAGGTAGCTGGATTTCCTATAGATGTGTTAATGGAAATTGCTCTAGAGTTCTATGAGTGGGAGAATCGGGAGTATAAAGAAGTGAGTGGGAATGAAAAGGATTGAAGCCTTTCTAAAATACTTGGAAGAAATAGGTAGATCTAAGACCACCATAATTACTTATAAAGGTGTCCTGGAAGGTATATGGAAGGCTCTGGGTACTAAGATAGTCTACCCGGCTAGGTTACAGGAATACTTCTTGAGTTTAAATTTTGAAAAACCCCGGACTCTTCATAAGAAGTTAGCTGTAATCAAGTCATATTTTCAATGGCTGATAAGGACAGGAGTAGTTAAGTTGGATCCTACTCCGGACGTGGTTTTACCCCCAATCCCCTATGATCTTCCCAAGGCAGTGGAGTATGATGAACTACAAAGAGTTATTGAAGGGATTGAGGGGGAAGAATTTATTCCGAGGAGAGACAGAGCTATATTTGAGCTGGGTTATGCTATTGGAGCTCGGGTAGGGGATTTAAGACAGGCTAATGTAGAAGACCTGGACATGGATCGAATGTTGTTTCATGCCCGGGGTAAAGGTAATAAAGAGGCTTATATACCTTTCGGGGAGAGTGCGCGGGATGCACTACAAAAGTATTTAGAAAAGCGGACGGGCGTAGCCAATGGAGAGTCTACTGCTCTATTCTTAAATACTGGGGGATCCCGATTAACTAATATATGGAAAATAGTGAAAAAGTATACGACTGCCACTCCCCATTCTTTCTTCCGACACAGTGCGGCCACTCATCTACTCCAGAACGGAGCAGAACTACGAGATGTGCAGGAGTTTATGAGGCATGCTAGTCCGAATACTACTGCTTTGTATACTAAAGTAAACCCCCAGAGGTTGAGAAGTGAATATAATGCTCATCATCCAAGAGCGAGGAGGTAAGTATGGTTGGTTTGTATAAACTAAAACCAGTCCCTCAAGACTGCTCAGATTTTAAGAAACTTGATAAAATATGGAAAGAAAATTGGGCCCAATTAAAGAGGCAGGATGAGGAGGCTAAAAAGAAAGGAACAATTATTGGTGGATTTTTAACTGAACCAATAGCTGATGGTAAGGCAATTTATCAAATAGTGAGGGAGACAAAGGTCCAAGTGCTGATAAAAGTTTGCACCGGGCTTGGGGATGATTGGGTAATTCCTTATTGGGGGGAGAAGGCTGTGATAGATAAGGAATATGCCATACAATCTATTAGAAGAGGGGATGGTCTTAATCAAATATTTAAAAGGAGGAGTGATTAATAATGGGTTTAACAGAAATTTTAGCAGCAAAGAAAGTAGTGCTGGATATCATAGACAGTATGACTATAGCAAACAAGCTATACCAAGGCAAAATAGATATAACGGAGTACATTGATTTTCAGGATATAGCTGGTCAGTTTAATTTAACTCAGAAGGAATATGACGAACTAATAAATGATACTCAGGAGTTGGTGGATGGGGCAGTGAGGAGGTACTTAAAATAGTTAAAGGCAGAAAAGAAAATTAATGCATTGGTGGAGAGGAGAGGAACTATTTGAAAGAAACAAACATTAAATGCCCTAACTGTGGTGAGTTTTTGAAGGATATTAATTTGCAATTAACTTGTATGAATGCTCAGTGTGAGAATTTTATGATGGTAGTTTATGGGTTAGAAAGGAGGTAAGATGAAACAAATATACTACACCAAAACGGTGTCGGAACGCAATAGGAAGTATGGCTATTTTGAAGAAAAGGATTTTGGGGAGATATCCATAGTTGAATTAACAGAAGAAGAAGCTCCTTTAATGTTTAAAATAGATAAATCAATTATTAGAAAGGTAAAAAGCAAATATATCACCAGCAGTTTTACCCTTCCCTTTTCCAGAGAAGAAGACGCTGAATATATTTCTAAGCAAGGAAGATTTAGGGAAAAACTACTCAAGAAGTTGGGTATAAGATTAAGAGAACAATCAGACGACTCTTATTACCCTGCCCGTAGTTTTACTTATTACTTGGTAGGCAAAAACCTTTTTTCTTCTCTCTGTCCTGTTTCTGAGTTATCAATAACGAGATGTGGGAATATTACTTTTGGCGATTGGTGGTCTCTTGGCATAGAACCTCGTCATCAGGGGAAAAACAATATCCCATTCACAAAGGAAAGATTTCTAAAAGAGTTAGCCAAAGACAAAAAACGGATTGCCACCCAGAATAAGGGACGCACAAAGAAAATCTATTTTTCTTATCCAAGAGTTAAATGGTTTGATAATCAAGTAAACCCTAAAGGAAAGGAAAAGAGATGCTGAAAGTAAAACACCCTTGCCCGCGTTGTGGCAAAGACCCTAACCCCGTAAAAATAGTTGGGGGGATTACTCAAAACCTAGAGATAAGACCGATCCTTTTATTGCTTAATTGTAACCATTGTCTAAATAGTTTTGTGATGGAGATAATAGCTTACAAATTATCAAAAGAATAAAAGGATCATAAGAAGAAACTTTAAATGAACTTAAAAGTCTTTTAGAGGAGTGAAAGAGATGGCAAAATCTTATAAAGTTGACTTAGAAAAAGGTGATACCTTACTGAATATGCTCGATTATTTATGCTCTAAAGTAGACTGGGGTAAATCCGCTTTAGACAATAAGGCTATAATCTGTATGGATACACTTTTCAAAGAATTAAGAAAAGATAACAGGATAATTAAACCCTGAAAGGTGGTGAAAAGAGATGCCAAAGCGAACAAAAACCCAAAAGGTAATATATGATATCCTGTGCGAATTGCTTGAAGACGCAAATAACAACAATGGTCTTCTAGACAAGAGTGTTGTAGAGGTTTACGTGGAAGAAATTTTAGATAATTGTAAATAATAAAAAGGAGAATGGGTGTCAAAAATAAAATTTGATTTTTCAAAAGTAGAAGCACACATTGAGGAGATCATTTGTGCTTATAAGTGTGGGGAGGCAGAGCCCCTGGATGGGGATGAGGTTGACATTTTAGCTAGTATAGTGAAAAATTATATGAATAGGCATGAGGGGAATTTGACTGATGGGGAATATGAGTATAAGCAAAAACAGGAATTTACACGCGCTCGGTTTTTAACGGTGGTCAGGAAAGATGGAATATAAAGGAGAGGAGGAACTTCTTGATAGACAACAATGTAATTGGAGTAAAGACCCTGGATGGGGATCGGAATGCACTATTTGAGCTCTTTGGGAAACTGCTCGGAGACGGCTACCATCTGGTTTACGTCAATGGTAATAAAAAGCATCAATTAGAACGGTGGGACTTTGGACTGGAGAGAACAGTGTTGTTTTTGCAACTGCTTAACAATACTAATATGAGAAAAGGCTGGAATGATTTGGTAAGCGAGGACCATGCGTGGGGATATGTGGTTAGTGATGGTGATAGATTTAAAGCTTTTATTGGGGAACTGCGGGAGAAAATGGCAGATAATAAAGATTGGGGAGTGCAGTATAATGAGCTGGCACTCGTTCCCGGGCAAACAACATATCAGGTTATGTGGAATATGCTCGGGGAGTTAGTCACTCTTCCTATAAATGAGAGAATTGCCCTAATCCGAGATCTGCGTATTCCTTGCTTTTGTAAAAACTGTTGGAAACGAGCTCCCTTCTTCCTGTTTAGGAAGTGGTGTCGATATGTATTTAGAAGCTTTGTTAGGAGGTGGCATAAACAATAATGGGTACTGCTGTTTGGATTATTATGGGGGTGATTATTTTTATAGGGCTTTTTTGTAAAGAGGAGGAAGCAGTGAAAAAGCTATCAAGGGAAGAGGAGGGGACTACTACTATACCAGTAGACTTCCCACTGGCTATGGAAGCAGACGCTACTACTCCACTGAAAGATTCTCCGATAGATACTACTATAGAATCTTTAAATACACCAGCTCCGGTTTGTGATGCTTTGGCTCATCCCGTGTTCCCCCATCTGTTGTTGTGGGGGCCCGCCGGATCGGGTAAGACTGCACTGGCTCGGGTGTTGGCTAATGAGTTAATAAAACCCTATGGTTATGCACCTAATTTTCTAGAGTTTACTCCAATGGTTCTAAGAGAGGAAGACACTATTGACGCTATTCTTGTTGAGATGGTAAATTATGGAACTGTACTTTTTATAGATGAGGTTCATTCGTTGCCAAGTCAGGTTGAGGAATGTCTATATAGTGTAATGCAGGATGGGGTCTTTTCAGGGAAGTATGGAACCTTTAAAATTCCACCCTTCACATTGGTGGGGGCCACGACAAAAGCGGGGTTACTACAGAAGCCATTAAGGGATAGGTTTACACTAGAGTTAGAGCTTGACCCCACAACGCAAGAAGATTTAATACAGATTATTAGGGATCAAGAACAAAACATTCCAGCTCCTACTAATTTTAGTCAATACCACGGCCAAGAAAAAATCAAAATGCTCTTGAAGTTACACATTGCAGCCTTGTCCCAGCCAGATCCTCCCTTGGATTTGACGGATGATATTAAACAATTTTTAGCAGAGAGGGCACTGAGCAATCCCCGGATCCTTAAGCAACTTTACCGGCATATAATTGCTTATTACAAAGTAGTGAAAAAAATGACAATTGTGGAGGCTGAGGTTTGTATGAATTTATTGGGAGTTGACAATTACGGATTGCACTCTTCCGACCGAAGAGTAATAAAAGCACTATTAAGGAGAGATAACAAACCTGTCGGGGCAAAGGCACTTGCAGGTGTTGCTAATGTCTCAGTTGTAGATTTGGAAGAAGCAATTGAACCAAGGCTTGTTCTGTCGGGGATGCTAGAAAGATCTAGCCGAGGTAGAATTCTTACACCACAAGCTTTAGAAATTTACAGTGAGCAAGAGGGGGGTATATGATAAAAGTTCCATTAATAGGTAAGTATGAAGGTCAGTATGCATTGGTAGATGATCAGGATGTGTGGGTACTAAAATTTAGATGGTTTGGGAAGACGGATAGGCCGAATCTTATCTACGCTTCAGTTTCTACGAGGAAAGAAGGACTAAATAAGGCACGGCTGGAAACCCGCAGTGAATTTCTAAGAATACTGGCCAATAAGAGAAGCTGAAAATTTTCTGCCACTGTGTATATCTAATAGAGAATATTATTTGATTTTTCGTTTTTTACTGGTACTGAATTACACACAGCGTCAGATTCTTTTCAGGTAGGGGTGAATGTGATTTGAAGCTATGTGCTGGGTGATTCCGATAAAAGAAGCACAAAAATAGGGCAGAAATCTACAGAATTGAGCGTGGAATAGGTCAAACAAGCTGATAGAAGTTAATCCTCAAGCCTAATCTCAAGAAGATCCTGTATTCTTCATAACTTCTTGACTTAGATGGTCTTATCGGCAAATAAGTGCTGATCCATGAGGGTCTTTGGGCCCTGCTATTACACTGGAGAATAACCTTTTTTTATGGCTGCGGAGTAATATACATCGGTGTATCAACGCCTCATAACCTGTGGTAGATAGAATGGGCATTCTATTAACCCAAAAGAGACCTCTGCTGGATATCAAGAGTAATATACACGTGTAGATTCATCTCCAGAAGCTGATAAGCTAATAGACCCCGGGAAGAACCTGGAACTGGGTCTAAAGGTGCAATAAAAGTAATGGTAGACTCCGAAAAGCTGAGGAATTTGATATAAGTGATGGACTTAGGAGTAGTTATCGAATTGCACTCTATATACATTTAATGCAATAAGGAGTAAAACATATGAATTACGAAAAACTACCCAAGTATTTAACTCAGGAGCAAGTCAAGACATTCTTCTCCAAAATAACTCAAAAGAGAGACTATGCTCTATTTGGAGTAATCTACAAATATGGTTTGAGGGTTTCTGAAGCTTCCTTCCTGAATTTAGAGGACATAGACCTTGAAAGAAGGAAAATCAGGATTACCAGAGCCAAAGGTGGAATCTCAGGAGAAAGGACTATCTTCCCGGATTTACTGAATAAGCTGAAAGCTTATCTAATGGAAAGAAAAGATAATAGTCCTGCTTTATTCACTGGAAAGAGGGGAAGACTAAAGAAAAGGATGATTCAAGCTCTTTTTTACAGGTACGCTAAAGAAGCAAATCTTGAAAGATATAGCATTCATTGTCTGAGACATTCTATCGCTGTTCATCTCTTAGAAGATGGCCAGGGAATCGAATTTGTGCAGGATCAATTAGGACACAGAAATATCAAAAATACTCTGATTTACTCGAAAATTACCAATCCAAGGAGGGAAGAAATTTATAGGGAGTTGGAGAATTCGAGGAAGGTTGTGAAAATTTGAATTATAGAACTGGGTTATCTGTGCAGCTAACGAGAGATATTCAGAGTTGACGAAAGCAGAAACACTTAACAGAATTGCAAACCAACTCCATGGTTCTCGCAGCTGAGTCAAGCACTAACAATGACCCGACAGAACTTTCAATAATCAAAACAAAATAATCAAGCAGTCAAGACAAAAATATTCAAAACCAAGAAGAATCGTTGAAGAAAAAATATCCAAGTGGAAGAGCAAAGAATATATGATCGGAGAAAACTAAAAGAACCCATCTGTCTAGTGCAATGTGCAGGGGATATGTGTCCTAACCTCCAATGAACAAAAGTCACTGAATCAGTTGACTCGATTGCTTATTGCCTAGTGATTTCCATCACCTATCATCCATACTGTTGAAAAGTTATTAATTTCAACCCTAAGGGGGATCCAAGACCTACATCATAAACTTCTAGTCACGGGAATGGATCAACTCTATCCCTTTTTTCAGGATTTTTGCTACAGGTAAAAACGAGCTCAGCCCAATGTCAAATCGTGACCAAGTATTTGTTGTATTAAAATCGGTAGATTAAGAACTTAGCTGGTACGACATTTGACGACCCTTTGTAAAAGAAAGCTATTTATTCATGCACTTCCTTATCTATAAACTGACTATGCCCTCCCTCGGGTACGTAAATATGGAATTTATGTGTTAGCAGTTTTGTTATCCAGTTGAATAAGTTTTTTTGAAGTTCTTTAACCTCTTTTCTATATGGTTTTGGGTCATCCAGAAGAGAATCATGAATTTCCTTTGATAGTTCGCCAAAACTCTTCCTCCCTATTAACGTCTTTTCCAACCATTTTATCACAGTTGAAGTCTCGAAGCTGCGTGATATTTCTTCAAAGTTTAGACAAGAGGGAACGATGTTCAACAACTTAACATCGTGCTCCGCAAATTCCGTTACCTGATCATGTAGTAACTCTTCTGGATCCTCGCAGAATGGAAAGTCATTTACAAATATACCTTGAGGCAACTTCCTTACTTCTTTGATTCTCGATTCATTCCAATCTGATGTTTCTTTGTCCGTGAGTTGCATGCTAAGTTCATTTAACAAAGCCTGATCGATGATTTCTGAGTTTTTAATTATTGAATTTACGAAAAATATATCATCAGGTCTTACCTTTTCAGGACATGATAGGCATTCTATGTTGAACTGCATGTTGCCTATTCCTAAACCTCTGCCAGTCATATTGGCACTACCAAACAATAATACCCCTTTATCGATCATGTACAATTTCGCATGAAGGTTTGAATTCCGAAATACCCTACCTTTGCGTTGTGATACAATATCCGCAACACCGAGATCACTAGAGCCGCTTAAAATATCATATTTGCTCCACCTTGTAACTAGAGAAATTGTCACACGACTTGAAATATCCTGCAATAGGTAGGTTGTTGCTTCAGACGTAGTAAAAGCTGATACAATAATAATCTCCGATTCTGCATCATCAAAAAGCTCTTTCAGTAAGCTTGCAGAATCACCGTAATGAATTGGCATCTTGTTTCTGATTTAGATTTCATTCACTCCAGTAATCTTCAAAGTACTCGTAAAGCAAGTCTTGATCTGGGAAACCAATAATATTATCCCTTACATCAATGATCTTGCATTTGTCAGTCCCCCCAATCGCTGGACCTCGTATTCCTCGCCCAATCATTTGACTGTACAGAACCAAAGAAGCAGTTGGACGAGAAATAAAAACCACATCCGTTTGAGGTGCATCAAATCCTGTAGACAAAACACCATAATTGCATAAAACTCTAATATTCCCAGAACGAAAATCATCAATGATCTTCTTTCGCATATGAACAGGGGTGTCTCCATCTATGTGAGCTGCATAATAACCAAGATATAATAATACAGAACAAATAAATTTCGAATGGTCAACGCTGCAGGCGAAAAACAATATTCTAGAACTGCTCTTTAGCTCTATGTCAATTCTTTTTATGATTTCAAGATTTCGAAGGTCATCTTTGCCTAGATTAATCAGAAATCCAGAAGGAAGATCATATAGCGTTTCCAAGTTCTTACGCTCTTTTGCAGTTAACTCATATGTTCTATTAGTAAGCAAAGGCTCAAGGCTAATCTTAGCCAATATCTGCTTCTCGCGCAACCATTCAATGACTGATTTGGCTTCAGGTGGAGTTATTGATATGATTCTTTTAAAAAAGAAAGAAGCTAGTTCCTCATTTTCCTCTAATTCAGATGAACTTCTTCCAGGAGTTGCTGTTAGTCCAATAACCTGAGTATCTGATCCCATTAATGCTTTGGTTACTTCCTTATAAGTCGGGGCAATTACTTTATGTGCTTCGTCCACAACAATCAACTTAACCCGCTCCTTAATTTCATTGAATGGAACCCTATTACGTCTTAATAGAGAATAGAGCCCCTGGAAACTAGCCACTATAAAGCTTGTATGGTTTGATTCATAGGGTAGGGTGCTATTTCTTCCCCAGCACCTATATAGGTAAATAGGACGATCTGCCACGTGCACCCAAACATCTTTAAAACACTCAAGTGATTGCTCACAAAGTTCTTGAGAATGAGCAAGCCAAAGAATGATTCCATTATTGCCTATATTTTTTATCTGTTGCGTCACGATTTCCATAGAAGTCCTGGTCTTTCCTGACCCGGTAGGCATCTGTATTACAAATCTCGAACGTGGCTTTGTCAACTCTATCATGGAACTACTAAAGACTGAGTATTGATAGTCCATCAAGGACTTGAAGGGTTTCATAATTGGTGTAAGAAATTCGCACGTTGGGTAATCTGCCCGTTTAACAGGCATAAAGTGATCGGGTAAGTGGGCCCATTTCAAAAAATCTCTACAAAACTCTTCCTTTTGCCAGCCGAGAAAGACTAATTGACTTATGCTCTCATCAAATGTTTTATTCTCATCATAATATCCCAGAGTTTTACAGAGATCCTGCAATTTTTCCTTTGGTAGCTGATTAAGAAGTGTGAACATGAACTTTTTATCGCTTAAAATATCTGACGGAGCAAAGGCATTAAAGAGCTTGATAAGGTTTTCTTTTCTGAATAGTTCTGTTGGGTCATGATCCTCACCCAACAAAATGGGTACTAAGGTTTCAAACCTATCAAAGCTCTGTTCGCCAATTATGCCCTCCAATTGTCGTTTATTTAAGAACTGCCAAATCATGAGGCTCAATCAACCTTCATCTAAGTAGTTTTGCAGAATAGTACCCCAATTAAATAATAAGGTGTCTAGGTAGTTATCGGGTGGCATATCAGAAGAGTTGTCAAATAATCTCTGCGACCTTGAAAAAGCAAGAAGCAATGAGTTCATTATTTCCAGTAATTCTCTTGATATTCGTTCCCCATTTGACACACTTCTATCATTAAGCAACTGAACCCTTAGATTATTCAGCCTATTATAAAATGCGTGGCCAGTATTTAGGATAATTTTATCGCGCCCTCCTTGCCCCTCCGTCAAGAAAAACAGAGGACTTCTTAACTCTGACTCTTCGTAGATGTAATCCCGTGGGTCATTCCTAGCCTTAACAATAGCACTTTTTTGGATGCTCACATCTTTTGAAACTCCTTTTGAGGTTTCGCATCGCTTATCGAGCCATTCTCTTATCACTTCTTCGTGCTGTGTAAGAATATTCTGGACTACTGCGAAAGTCTTTTCAGCTAAAGAAATCCCCTTTCTAGTGGCTATCAGCTTCTTACTTTTAGTATCATAAAAATGCTTACGTATATCTAAGGTACGTATACCCTTAAATTCGGATAATTGGAAGACAAGGGTAGATTTCTTGGTGCCTACGGCTGCTAGAATCTTGTTCATTTCCTCTCACCCTCCTCATGAAGCCAGGTATCCAAATAGCTATTTAAGTAAAAACCCCAGTTCAGCCTAAGGGTTTCAATGAATCTATCAGCAGTCCAAGTTTGACCGCTTTCGAATTTTGCCTCTGCCTTTGAGTAAGATATTAATAATAAATCGATAAGACTCTTTAGCTTCCTGGACTCTACCGTGCTTTCACCTGAGATTTCTAACCTGCCAACTATCTTGTAAAGGGTTTCCATGAACAGATGCCTGCAGTTATACATGATAACATCAGACCCCCCTAAGTGATTCGTCTCAAAAAACTCCGGCCCTTTCCAATCTTCATCAATAATTGTAAAAGGTTGGCTAGAAAACTTGATGGCCCAAGCGGCCTTCTTTTGCTCTGATTCATCCTTTTTGACTTCATCAACAAGTTTCTTCGCCTCTTCGTCTCGAACCTTGTCTTTATCAATTGCACTTTTATCAGTTTTGGTTAAAGCGGCAGTATTTTCTGCTTCCTCATGGCCGGTTAATAGGCCTTCTCCACTTTCTTCCCTTTGTTTTTTTCTCGCATCGATATCTGCTTCTGCCCAGACATCCCTAACTTTCTCTACAGCCGTTTTTCTAGTTGGGGTAATCTGTTCATATATCGCTTGTTTTAGCTCGGGCGCAGGAACGGCACCTCGTTTTATATTTTTCACCGTAAATGCTCGATCTAAACAAGCTTTAAATGAAATTTCGCAACCCCACCATCTGTCGATTTCGGTGAATTTTTCTCCAGGCCAATAGGGGATATGTCCAAAAAACACTTCGCGATCATTCCTGAGAATTGTAATTCCTTCATTTCTGTCAATATATCTTATCCTAGCTATGTGTGATCCTCCAGAACCTTTTTGAGGTCGAAAACTCTCATCTATTAGACTCATACGAATTTCGATTGTGGATTCATCTGGTGCACCAGGAGGTTTATCAATATTAGGAACCGGCCAATTCATCTTTATGGGTTGATATTCATATGCAGGGGGGTCGTCAGGGAACGCAGTGTTCTTTGTTGTCACGTATAGAGGATCGATAGCTTTTACCTCCTCACCATTCACCTCAATCTTGAATCCCTTCCAAATAAACTTGCGATAAGCACGACCAAACCATATTTTCATTTCTTGAAGTATCTCATCGGCATCACAAGGTTGCCTGTCGTATTTTTCCCAAACTACGATGGTTCCTGATTTTTCACCTGTTAGCCTTTGATAATCCCTGGGCAATTCCCTTACACGAGGCTCTGGGATATGTTCCATTTTAGGGGGTTCCGAAGTAATCTCATCAAGATCAACATATGTCCATAACCAACTCTCACTATTCTTTTCTTTTGAGAATATTTCTACCCGCCGACATTGATTGATGGCTGCCAAGGTCATACCAACTCCAAACCGTCCTATTCCTGATCTATCGTTATAACGGGTCGAATATCCAAGCTGCATACATCTATGTAAAACATCTGCTCGCATTCCGTAACCATCGTCACCAAAGACTATTCTTTCGACAACACCATAAGAATTCTTTCTTCCTGTTATAGTGTAGAGTAACTTGATTTTTACAACGGTAGCATCTGCTTGTATGGAATTGTCTACAACTTCTCCATATGCGCTATATGTGTCAAAATCCGAATTTCTCATTGATAATAACGCCGTGGCTTCATTGACGAGCCTGACATCCATATTATACCCTCCAATATCTCAATTGGTTTATGTTGGCAGCATACTTGATTGTTTCATTACTATATACTTATCTAAAAAGTCCAATCCTTCCTCGAAATTATCGAAATCTGCATCTGAAATCTCGTGGAGCATTTTAAAGTATCTGGCAACTTCTTTGTCTGTAAGGGATTTTTCGTCTACAAAGATTATAATTTTGCCTAAAGCCTTCGCAAAACCTAACTCACTCGCCAAAGCAAATCCACTTGGGTTATCTGCTTCGAGATAAGCAAAAATACAATCACAGTTTTTTATTGCCTCTAAATCCCAAAACGTGTATTCCTTTTCGCCCTGGAAACCGTGACTCCTAGGATCCAAAAAATGTATATTTGGGTATCTGTTGATAATTGCGTCTTGCCACTTAGTGTAAAATCCTCCTGCTAGGTAGATTGACAATTTCTTTTTCTGATCAATGACATTAACCCTGTTATGTTGCATATTTTTCGATGCTGAAAGCTCTTTAACATTATTAGAACTATGAGCCTTTGACCTAAGTCTTGCTAAGGCCATTGGAAATGGCACTCTCATTGCTCTTGAATAGAATTCGTACCTTCTTGCAATGAAAAACAAGGATAAAACAGCTGGGATTAACAGGCTTAAAATATTTAGTTCAAAGTTTACAGATATTATGCTGAATCTGTGTAATAAGTATATGCCAAGTTGAATTATCACCATCATTATTAAAATTGTTGAGATACCCAAATTGAAGAGCGATATAAACATGAATCTATGGACTATATGGATATCGTCACTAGCAATCGTCATTGCGATGCTTCTCATAGAATGAACGACTGTTTTGTTTGATGTCTCTGATCGTTGATTACCGACATCAAGCTGCATTAGATCACGAAATGCTCTGAAATCATCACTTTCGATAATGCTTCCAAGTAGTTCATCGTCTGATTTTAAATTCCAGGATTTTGGTATAAGAAACTTAAAAGCTCTTACCTTTTTTTGCAGGTTGATGAGATAATTTCCGAGGTTGATAATAACTACATTCCCAAAACTTATTACAAAATGACCCGATATATAGCTCAATAATATCATCAGGAACCATTCAAATGAACTTGAAGGCGGAAATAATGAGAGAACACCAATTCTAACAGGCGAACCCAAGATATACGACAAAGACAGCACTAATAACAAACCAGGAACAAGGGTTCCTATGATCTCATTAAAAAATCTTTCTAGTGTCTCGATTAGCTCACTTGACCTCATAAGATATCTACAAGTAACATATTAGACAGGGAGGATCTGAACCTTCATCTTCCAGCATTTTTTCCAGAGCTTCAGCAAGAGTTTTGCCTTTCGATTCTGATGACTTTCTGACAAGCGTTTTCTCAAAATCTTCGAGTATTTGCTCTCTTCTCTGAATCAGCTCACTCAGTGATTCCCCTTGATTCCAATAGAAAGTACGACCATCACCGTGTGATGTCTCATATCTCATGGCCTCTTTAAAAAGATCCGGATGCTCCTCAGCTAACCTAATCCATTCGTACTTTCTCTGAAAAAAACAGAAATAGCATCCCGACCGAGATCTCCAACGATAATAGCTAGGCATACCTATACCGCTATCTCCAAGCAGACGAAAGATGTCTTTCTTAACAAGACCTGCCTCTTTAAATGGGTAGACTGGCTTGATATTCGGTTTAGTGGATATGTAGCCAGTTCGATCTTCGTCTGCTCTAATTCCTATATAACTGAAAATCGTATCATCGCCAGCGTACTTCTCAAAGGGAACAATTTTCAACTGTTTTGTGCACCATCGAGCTTTAACCGAAGGCAAATACCCACCATATACCTGTAACCAGTGATCAAAGCCTCGTTCAGAGCTCAAATGCGTGATCTTTATACCTAATCTAGCTTCCAAGCGCACAAGGAATTCGTAAGTTTCGGGCAGTTCTTTGTGAGTGTCGCAAAACACGTATTCCAGCTGTGGAACTTTTTTGTGCATATAAACGGCCAAAGCCGCACTATCCTTACCACCCGAGAGAGATAGTATGTGGCGAACCTTCTCTTTAGTCATGAACTTTCTCGCTCTCCTCTTTTTGAGACTCTAGATCTGTATTGCTTTTATCATCCTTGCGATTATCTCTGCAAAGTACTTTTTCTATCATGGAAATGATCACGGGTTTTATAAGCTTCTCATTATATCTCAGATTTTCGTCATGGAGTATTTGCTCAGCAATTTCATTTATTTTATCCTTCTGGTCTAACTCAGTCCAGATGACCTCTCTCATCTCCTTACCGTCGGGAAGAGTGAGAGTAACTCTTCTTACATCAAAACCGTCCAACTTTGCTCTTGAAAGCTCGTCTTGTAAGGCTTCCAGATTAGTGAACCTTCTAACAAGCTCGCTCAGTCTTGCTTCAAAACTCAGAACATCGTCGTCAGTCCAAAACCTAGGGGGCTTATCGGCCACAACCATAAGAAGTGCTTCTAACCATTTGGTATCATCTATTTCCTCATTCGCAGCAGCTAGGACAAAGCTCTTCAAACAAGGATCGAGGACGCGGTCCTTTATATAGTGAGTTCTAACCTTAAGGTTTCCTCTCAACCTTTCTAAATCAGATCCTAAGGCAAAGGCGCTATGAAGCAATTCCCTGCAGTGCATAAGAAGGTCCGAATAAGCACTCTGGATTTCTTGCAGAACTTTGTACAATTTTTGCCTGAAATCTCTTGCTACTTGACTATCATAAGTCACATCAGCATTTGATAATACTACTCCACATGCTTGCGGCAAGGCGACAAAAAGCAGATTATCCGGCTCCGTTTCGGTGAGAAGAGCACGTCTGACAGATATTGCCTCCTGGCTCAAGCGATTTGTGCTCAGAGTGTAGGGGGGCAACTTTCTTACTATTGCTATCAAAGGTTTTACAACTCCTAATAGGGTGGCATTCCAAACCTTATCAGCTCTAGTGTAAGAGGAATTGAATAGACCTTCTTGCAGTTCCTTGAATATACTAGCATTGACTCCGGACATTTTAAGGCTCTTTACACTGAACCTCACAGGATTTCTGACTAAAAGTTCAAAATGCTCTACTCCAAGCACAGGTATGAATGCGCCGTCAAGATAAAGGGTCAAATCTTCGCTGTGAGATAGAAGAACTGCTGCCAATAATACAGGAATGCATCCTTGCTTAACGCCGTACGGTGGAGCCTCAAGTATTTGTATTAACATGTTTATTGACTTCGGCGCGTCAGTTGCCGATAGACAAAAATCTTCAATAGCCTTCCACACCTCGTAAACATCACTCTTTTCATTGGGATTTACAAAGTACCACTTATCCTTGTTCCTCCTGTAGATACCGGTTTGAGCAAATAGACTTTCAAAGATGCTACACTCAGATCCATTTCCTACTAATCCCAGTCGTTCCTTTCCTTCGTTGGTGATCATTGCTTCTATCAACTTTCGTCTAGCCTGCATCCCCTGCGATGTTAGCAATCTTCGATTTATGAGTTCGTTCCAGAGTCGAAGGCCCTTATGATAGACATGGTCACTGATATCGGATAGTAGTCTATTAAAGTATCTATTTTAATCAAGTTTCTTCTGTCTACCTTTTATCCAATAAGTGAAATTAGTTAGTGAATCATCGAAAGAATGTGACAGAGCCTGGTCCAATAGTCGCATGGCACTAATCAGACGTTGCTTAACCTCATTTCTGGCGACTCCGTCGGTTCTCAATTGAGGTGCGTTCTCCTGGATTCTTTTTAATGCCACATATTCATTAGATGCTAGTCTCAGAGCTTCAAGGTCTCTAGCACAGATAACAATAAGTGGTCTAAAATCTTGGGTCTGTGCTGGCACCTCCCGCAATTCCGCTTTATCACCTACCCAATAACAAATCAATCCGTCGCTCTCGAACTCCTGGCATTTGCTATTCTTTATGTTAGCAACTCTATCGAAGTATTGTCTCTCGAAATAGCGAACCGTGCCCGTCAGATAACTGTGACGCCTTGCAACTACAGGAGCTAGAGGATAATGCTGATTCAACAAATCCGATAGAGAAGGAGTCATGGTAACAGTCTGTTCGGCGATTTCTCTCTCTATATCAAAATCAGACCCTTGCCATATCCTTAGCTCATCGAGTTGCCTTCGAAGTGTCACAAAACCTTTGTCCACAAGGACGTCCACGACTTTTTTCCAATGGGACAGTTCTTTTGCATTTCTAGGATCATCACACAGGGCAAAAGCAACTAGCTGAAGAGAAGCCCTAAGTGGTCCTGAAGTCGAGATAAGGTTCAGTATACCAATTGTTTTTAAGGCTACAAAAACATCAGGATCAAGGTGTTTAGCATCCAAGATACTTTCCTGAATTTCAACCCAACGCTGATAATTAGGTCGCCTAGATATTGTCATTCCTGCCGATTCAATGAAGTAATCATATATGCGGTCTAACTTCAGGGTTGGGAGCTTAGTATTGTCAAACGAATACTCGTTTAAGAAACTCGCAAAAGAGTGGGGCTCCTGGCTAGCCAAAAATGTGAACAGTGTTCGATCGTTCTGGGCATAGCGGCTGCATAGAATCGGCAACGCTAGAGCGGCCACCGGGTGAAATGGATAAATAGAAGCAATGTTGTCAGAAGAAATGCCATGAAAGATGTTGCTTTCTTTAAAAACGGTCAACCATATCCGAGACCATTTTCTTATGGACGAGCAGAGATTATTTGTGGTCGTATTTGTGATTGCTTGTCCTATTACCTTTATTGTTTGTCCAGGGGACTCGATCCATGGAATATCTTCAAAGCGACCTTGAATTTTAGCCCATTCGTTTCTCTGCGCCGCACTGAGACCGTGGGCATAGTCCGCAAAGGATTGATGAAGGAGTCCAAACAGGAAAACCCTTGATTCGCCGCTCGTGGAAAAAGACTCGGCTATTTGTTGGAGAACATAAAGATCCTCAACCGATTGACTGAGAGCTGCGGATTCTAGGCTTTTGCCGAGCTCATCTATGATCAGCAATATTCCGTTGTTAGCGCTATCGGCTACCTTTTGTATAATATCGATTAATTTCTGATCAGTGATTTTCTCTCCGTAACCTATTTTCTTTCTTAATTTGTCAAGCTCAAATAGGACCCCGGGTTTTTTCCCTCTCTTTTTCTGCCAAAAAAGTTGTGTTCCGCGCAGAAGCGCTTTTATAATAGTAGTTCTGATCGATTCGCGCTGCGCCGTTGCAACCGCTCTAATAAGTCCCTCTTTGGGGATTTTATCTGTCCAAGAATCACAGAGCTCAGAGTCTGCCTCCCGAAGAATCTGCAGCGCATTTGTGTGAATTCTCTCTGTAGTGGGAGAACACAGAGCGGTTAGAAAATGCGCAAAAGCTGATTTCCCAGTTCCGTAGACTCCAGTTAATGTCCAGGCACTGACCGCACGCGGTGAAGAAAAAGATTCAAGGAATCTTCGAGTCGTTTCAAGGGCTCTAGCAGTTGGAATATATCCCACGATACTATCAGGGACTTCTAAGTCGCGCTCGAGATTTACGGAGCGTACATACCTACGTCGAATCGTAATATATCTTGAAAGCTGTTGCATCCTCACTTTCTTTTCCTGTAATATTTTGTCAAAACTTGTTCAACTAATAGGCTAGGAGGCCTCTTAAAAGAAAACTGGATTAAACCTGCTGTCTCCGATAGAGAAATATCTGGAAAGTCTGTAGAGACCTTGTCTATGGCTTCACGGAGAGAAGGATCAGATAGTTTGAAAACGTGCCCCGGGCTTCCAATATCATACAGAAGGCGAGAAATGGAAATTGTTTTCGCACTGCTTTCAATCCGCGAGATGAAATCGAGACAACAGACAACAATAATCTCTGCAGGTAGTTCGTATTTGCTTCCCATATTGAAAGAATAATGCTTAGTATCGCCATAGTCCTGTAGGAGTCCCAAATCGGCAAAAGGACAGTCCAGCGAATCCTCACTTGGTCCTCTTAAATTGTTATGTCTAACATACATCCGCAGAATACAATTGACATCTTTTCTAAGGGACGAGTCAGCAACTTTGCTTGATGGAAACAGTCGCTCCTTAAACTCTTTCAGGGCTGAAAACAGATCTTCAGCAGTGAATATCAGTTGATTGAATTCATTGAAAGTAAAGTACCAGGCAGTTGCTCTGCATGGAGGTTTTAGTAAACTCCACTGAAGCAGCCATAGTGATCCGGGATCTTCAAGATATGGGTCCCAACCCTTATCCCCAAGAAGCTTAACGCCAAATTCGGAAGGTACCATTTGGTGGCTTCTACCCAAAGCATCCTCCGCCTCGTCAAGCACTTTGAACGCAAAACACCAGTACCTAATGGCCTTGGCCATGTTCTTCCCGACGCCTAAAATGATATGAGCATCTTCTCTTGCGAAAATTGTGTGTTCTGTGGATGCCTTATCAAATCCCTTCTTTAGCCAACCATAACGTGGATGGAAGGTTTCATGTCTACAGAACATAGGAACGTTTGTCGACGAATACAGCGACGGCATATGAGCAAGAATGTCTAGTGTGGCTTTTCCTCTCAGGAAAGCACTTGTATTTGCTTTAGGCATATTGAATCCTAACATTCATGCGAACTCTATTCATAGCTAATATATTCCCTGTTGAGTTAAGGTACTGTTTATCAGATTAGGTCCTATATCTTTCTAGTTTGATCCTCTGATTCTCCCTGCTTCTATAGTCGATTATCGCGCTTGTTCTTATAACCCTAAACAGGCTACTGGAACTGGAAAAAGGCATTTCAAGAAAACTTGATAAAATGATACTATAACAAGCTTAAACTGTCAAGATATTTCCTTCCCTTATGAACTGACTCCAGATTCGCTCATAAGATGAGTTAGATTCTAACCGTTCAAAGTATGAGTTCGTTTCTTTAATATCTTCAGCACTTAAAGGTTGAAGAAAAATTCAATTTGATTAGAATATGAGTTCTATCTCCAAAAAGTGAGCAAATTTGACATATTTTTCATCTTCTGCTAAGCTGATAAAACACAAACAGGAGGTGAAAAATGACTCTTTCAAAGGCTCAAAAACTCATTATAAAGCTGTATCATGAGCTAAAAGCTGGGAAAACCGTGACCCACGATGAGGTCAATGGGCTGGGTAACTTTCTTGATAAGAATAGGTTCTGTTATTGCGCTTAATGTCCATAAGGTGCAATTGAGGAGCAGACTGTAACTGTCTCATAATCAAAGACTTGTCCAATTTCCCATACACCTAAGCCTTGGTTATTGCACCTTTATGTCAAAACTCGCGCGTTTTTCTTGAATTATTCCTAGAGGTCTACTCATTTTCTGATCGAGTACCTTTTCTCTGATATGTTCTACCGCCTAATGTCACACATTGACAATTGCTTTGGCAGAACTAACTCAATAAGTGGCATAATAACTGGGGGCAGGACAATCCAGGATTTGAGAAGAATAGGTGGAGAGTGGAAAAAGCTGGTATCTTAAGAAAGTTCAAACAAGTTGATGTTTTAGACATATTCAAAGATTTCAAAGCCAGCTCATAAGATGGACTGGCTTTTTTTATCTCACCCTATTTAAATACCCCCTACTTTTCATTCCCGAGACTGATTGTGGCCCACTGGATTTTTCTGGTACCAAATGCATTTACCTCGTTTTATTTATGTTTGATCATACAAAAGCTCTATTCTTCCCCATCTACAAGAATAGAGGAATACGCCTAACTCGGGCACTGCAAAAAGGTTTCCTCCAATAATTACCAATATACTTTCAGGACAGTTGGTTTCACTATCAGCCGATATAGCTGATTGAGTCATATTGTCCATATGACTCGGAATAGGAGTGCCATTCGGATGACTATGCCACTCGCCAACGTAATATCTTCTCCCCCCATATCTTTGCTGTAATTTGTTATAAAATGCCCTAAGACCTTTGATTCCTCTAAAAAATGAATTGTCATAGCACCTTGAGTCAGAACACAGAGGACTCGCATCGAGAACAAATGCATCAAATCCATCATCAGAATAACATCCCACTAACGACGTTCCAACTTCGTGTGGATGATGCTTTTTCCCCATCTTAAGCATCTTGTTAAAGCAAAAATGTGAAATTGAAACAGTATATCGGCCACATTTGGATTTCCACTTCAGTGGAAGCTCATTATTCATGGATATTGATTGGTCCATACTATTTCAACAAACGGAGAAGATTGGACTACTTTGCTATTAAGCGAATTTCTCTTGATTATCACTACAAGCCCTTTTCCATCACCTTGTTCGATATGGTGATTGATAATATCCATAGCAGTTGCCGTCAATACATAAATATGGGCGTTCAGCGCAGGAAAAGTTGGATGCCAACAACCTGCCCCTTCAATGATTTGCTCTTCCCTCGATGGTTGATATAGATATTCTTGTGACGTAATCGGTAACTGTTCTTTTTTAACGCATGACATCAAATCTTGAAAAATTTCATCACACGAGGTTTCCCTTCCAGAAATTAGTAGAGTAATAAGCTCCGCATGAAAATTGAAGAACAAAGATATGATCTGTTTTCTTTCGACTGTTGCATATTTGTTCAACCAGTCGAAGGCCGATTCACTTGCAGTACTATTAATGATTATATCTGTCCGTGAAAGAGATTTGTAGGCATCATTTTGTGATGAAGGACTTAGGGGTATTCCGATCGGATAACCAATAATAGTTGATAATGGATTGGTCCTTGAAAGTTTCCATGCGAGTGACTTTGCTTTGTTAAATCCTAGAAATGTTCCATCGAGTGTATGGCGACAAAAATTGCCAATTTGAATGTTTTTAGGATCGAACAAGTAAAGGACCCTAACACCACCGCGAGTCAATAGTTCAGCGATAAGACTACCTAAAGCACCGCAACCAAAGATAGCCACCCGCGCTGATCGAATCGACCGTGAATAGGAACCTCTGGCATATATTCTATCATCTGCGACATTAGATGATTTACCCCAAGGTAGCTGCTGAGCGAATTTGAAACGATCATGCTCTTGTAATCTCTTCCAAATCCTGTTTAGCTTAATGGATTTACACTTTACTGACTTCCGTTCAACTCTTAAATTGGGAAATACAAGTGGTTGCCAATGCATTTCAATAGGTTTCTCGCCGTAGATTTTTGGGATTGGAAACCCGATTAATATCAGTCCGATTTCCGGGTCACGATTCTCGACCTTCCATGCTTCTTTAAGAATATCATAAAAGTCCAAGTCATTGGCCGAACATAGTTGGGTAATCTCTCTATATGTTTGGGGCGGACGATGACGCTTGAAACGAATATCAGGCAAAATCAGCCAGTTTCCAATCAGTTTCTTATCTTGGTCGAGAATCCCAGAGGAGAATTCTGATTCCCATACAATTGAGCTGTTATCGCTGAATCGAACTGCAAATATTGCTGGAATACAATTACCTACAAAGCATTCCACTATTCCAGATTTCCCAATATATGGTTTCCATTTTTCATATGATTTTTCAGTTTCATTAAAGAGTATGGGAAAATCGGTCGGAAAGCTTTCGCCTAACAACTTTCGGCTGAAATCAGGCAATTCGTATGGATCACCTGGTTTAAGAAGGTTAGCATTGGCAGCGTCTGTGAGCCAGTTTTTTGCCCAATTAACATAGTGTACGAGTCGTTCAGCATTCCGGGGCGCCAAACGTTCCGCAGGAAGACATAACTTTCCTGTTTCTGAATCTTGATGCGGAAACCCTTTAACCTCCTCACAGTTTGAGAAAATGTCAACAGGTAAGAATGGGAAACCTTCTAGAATGCATACCTGCACATCTACCGCAGCCGGGATATTCTCTGGGTTGGGGTAAGGAACTGATACAACGCAGTCAAATATCCATCCTTTCCTACCGCTTGTGTGGTTCCAATAGAGTGGCTTCGTTACATCGACGATGCGGTATTGTAGTAGAAGATCATAAGCTTCCAAAACAACTTCAGGTATTTTTGCATCATTAAGCATCGTATCCATATTGGCGAGGAGTTAGATCACCAGTTTGGGATTTAATTGCGGGAGTGATGAACGGTCCTTTCGGTTCCCCTCCGTCATCACCGCCGTCGTCATCTACAGGCGGTGGAAATTTGTCACTAAAGAGTTCACGCCATTTGTTCGCCGAGACTTTGACTGTATCAACACTCAACGCCTCTCTTGCTATTTGAGCCGCAGAGAATACATGGCCATAGAACTTAGCAAAGTCTTCTCCAGAAATCCTAGCAAAAACATTGTGCTGAGGAACTCCATGATCAGGGAAATTCGGAGTTCTTCTTGCCTCAGCGGCATAAGCGTACTTTTTAACAATTGACTCCAATGTCAATGTAACTCCTTCTGCTACTGACTGAATAGAGTCGGGACAACACACACCAATAAGATGCTCAAGTGGGTAGCCCTTAGGACTATCAGTCTCATGATTTATCCTCTCCCACCATTTTATCGCCTTCACAACATTGACGTAGTGTCCATTACAACGCGCATTTTTGCCAAAAGTCCACTTTATTTGCTCAAGTGGATGAGTAGGTTTCCACTCTCCAGCCTCCCTATCTGGAATCCATAAAGGCTCAATTTTCCACTCCGATTCTTTTCTAGCAGCTTCCATCAATGCATCAGCATAAATAGATTTTCGTTGAGATACAGGAACCCAGGATTTCACAAGACGCCAGTCTTGTGCTTCTTCAGGTGTTTCAAATGTCGTCACAGCCTCGCTCTTCAGGATCCCCTCTTCAGATTGTGAGAGTGAAGCTGTGATAACTAGATCTAAATCAATATAAGAAAGTTCAATACCGAATGATCGTCCCTGCCGTTTATGCTTTTCTTCGTAGTATTTCCTCAAGAAGGGTACAAAAAGGTCCATTGCCTTATTCGGATCTTGATACTCATTTTTGTCCAATCGACTAACCACAATAACATCTACATCCGAGCGTTCATCTCCCTTTGGTCGAATTGCAGTAGCACGCCTATAACTGCCTTGCAGGAGTGTACTCACGATGATAGGTTTTAATTCTTCATCACTGGCTAAACGATCCCGAAGTGTTATGTGACCTTTAATACAGTCTTCTCTTTGGCTGTCTGTTGGACGTATCTCTCTTAAGAATTTTTCGAAATAACTTGACAGTATCATGTTTTTATCCTCCTAGATTGATAATTGGTAATTGCATACTTGGATAATATCTCGGCCCTCCAGATAATCCTTCAAAATCGTGCTCGTACAACTGGATGGTTTTGGTAACATAACGGAGCGTATTGCCCAAAATATATGCAAGTGCAACAGGGCCAGAAAAAAAGAAGTGTAATTTATGGCACTTGGATGGAAGATTACTCCTAAGCAGCGTTTGTAATTCGCATCCCAATTGCCACGCATGCGTACCGTCAAATATTGCCTTTGGCCCTATACCATTAACTGGAGAAAGATCAATTCGCAACAACCTTTCTAGTCCCGTTGATTTAAGGAAAGGAAGTAGGTGATTTTTTATAGGATTTGTTACAGAGATAGAGACAACTACTTCCGTATTGACCCCCCCGTAAATATTT
This sequence comes from Candidatus Zixiibacteriota bacterium, assembly GCA_030692925.1. Taxonomy (GTDB): domain Bacteria; phylum Zixibacteria; class MSB-5A5; order MSB-5A5; family RBG-16-43-9; genus RBG-16-43-9. The sequence goes on from JAUYBY010000101.1 coordinate 62,527, forward strand.
ATATTCCACAAACCACTATTACCAGTGCTTGGTTCAGGCCAAAATTCATAACCAGACATCGTCGTTTTTTGAGCAGGTATAATCTGAAGCCCAAATTTCGGATTTAATAGATTTCCGGCCAGAAAGGCGATACTCAAATGACAATCAAAGAATATGTAGACCGGCTGAGGAAGATTCTTTACATTATCGCTCCGAAAAAAAGCATCCACGAGCTTAGGGATCTCCTCTCGCCAATAGGACTTAGAATGGGGGAAACGTCCATCAAAGAGTTCAGATAAATCAAGGTGCGCTGCTTGAAACTCACGGGGTCTACGGGCACCCTGAGGACAACTTCTAATGGAGATTTCACTGTAATTTGGCCGCGGGGGAACGATAAGCTTTTCCTCCTTGAGCATATCATTGAAAGAATCACGATCAAAACGATTTCGACCTTGGGAGAATAACTCCCACGCTAGATCATCATAAATTATGGTCGTTGCCAGAGGATCTATAGGTTTAAGCCCAGCTAATTTTAAATATGGTTCCAGTTCTTTAGCCAGGTCAGTAAGATTCTTACCCAGTTGAAATCTAACAGTGTTTAGAAACCTTTTAAGTTCTGTCTCCGTTATAGATAGGTGTTCTGCAAATTTGGAACGAATCATTCCCTCCTTAGTTCTTGAACTACCCTTGTAAAAAGTATCGCGAATTCTCTCCTCAGATAAATGACGTGCTAGCACATCGGCAGGATCCCAAATCCAATTTGAAACCACGTATAACCGAAACGTCTTTGATTCGTTTATGAGCTGAACATAAGCATTATTTAAGCGCTTTAACATTGATTCTTCACAACTAATAAAAGACGGATCAAGCAATTTCTCATATGTGAATGCTCCTCCTTGTGTCACATGGTATTTACATTGATAGTAATCGCAACTAATTCTTTTACCAGTTGCTTTGTCACAGATTGGCTCACGGTAGGTCACCACAACATCGTCGACAAAGGATACCTTGTCGCTTTCTAGACATACCGATTCCACGAAGTCTCCTGTACGCAGTTTTAGCAAATGGAGCCAAAAAATCCGTGCTTGATATTCGTGTCCTTGCCTTATTGCAGCAATAGGCCGTCCCATAGAAATAAGACCTCACTTGAAAAACGTGACGAATATTCCCGCCACAATTCCACCAACGGAATGGGTATTCTTTGCACGACCCAAAATGAACATTTATACTTCGAACGATATGTAACCTTACTATGTTTGCAACGGCTGAGTTCAGTCTCGCGACTACTCACATGTGCATAGGGTAGATGCCTTATTATTTTCACCACTCTATAGAATAAGACCTCTCTTGCTGTATGTCGTCAAACAAAGTGGACATTTAATACCCAAAAGCTAAGACGTACCTTCCCCTAAAGCAACAGTTATTTTGTAAGTGCTCATTCTTTTCTAATCTCTGGAGCACTTACTGGATTCGCCACCTCAACCAGGATAAGACTTTTTTAAAAGGGGTAGATTTCAAATACTACTTTTCGAACATTCATTATAAAAGTATAGGTAGATTTACTCTACTGTAATTAGACTTGACAATTGCTATGGTTGGACTAACTTAAGAAGTGGTACAATAACTGGGGGCAGGACACTGTTCCGTTCCTTGCCGGAGACGCCAACTGCGATGGTAATGTAACGGTCGGAGATTTGATCTATTTAATCAGCTATCTTTTCAAAGGTGGCCCACCACCTGCCTGTTGAAGGACGAAGAGAATTCTAGCAATCGAAGGGGACAGATATTGGTGAGCTGTCCCCTTACTTTTTCCAACCTGAAAATATCTTGACACTGCGTGAGAAATAAAAGGTTGAGAAGATCACATACCCCTATCCATTCGAAATGGTCTAACAGATTTCCATTGACATTGTTCAGCTCTCCAGTTTAATTTAAGCAAAGGCTTCTAAGAAGATTTGAAGTCAATTAAAGAGGTTACTGTAGCTCAACCTGCGCTTCCAGGAACGCTTTCTGGCTTCACCTTGTCGACCACGATAAGACTTCTTCAGTCCAGTCTAATTTACTAACTCTTAAACTGGACCGAAATATGGGGGCAGGCCAAAAGTATGTTTTTACTTCTGCACTAGAACATCCACAATCCTTTGACAGCATGAAATCGTATTAAAAAGTAGACATACTAACCGGCTAAGGAGGTGAAAACAATGCCAAAGCCAACAGATAAATGCCCGTGCGGGTCAGGAAAAGTATATAAGGAGTGTTGCGGCAAGCCCAAGAAGAAATAAAGAGAATCAAGTAGGGGTGTATAAGCCATACGCCCCTACGCTATTTTCACAGGAATATGATTAATCAAACCCGCCCGAAGTAAGAGCCAGGGGGCTTGGTTTGCAAATTATCAAAGGATAATAGGTCAAAAGAAATGAAAGTAGCACCAAGAGAGGCAGGGTTCTAAGCCTTCGAAGGATAGTATCCAACGCCCTAAAATGTATGTCGACTTACCCCTGTCCATCTAATTACCAATTGATAAATTCCCAAGAATAACCCCCCATCCCACCTGACAGTATTTTGACATTGCGTGTAGAGAGAGAATCTACTCTATAAGACTCCCTATATGTCTCCCTTATGAAATAGGGAGTAGCGCAGGAAGATACCTTCGAGGGGTAGTTTTTCTCTCCCAAAATATATGTCAACTCACCCCTCGTGTATTCTCTTTTGGTTTAATAAATTACAAAAAATAACCCCCCCGTCTGTTCCAGCTAATGATATTTTTACGCAGTGATAGGCATAGGTAGGAGTATATTCCCGTGCCTCAAATATGCCTCATTTCAAGTTGGATTATCTTGGATTATGGTGGGTTATTATGGATCTTCGAGAATCTAAGCGATTTCTTGTCTACCTTGCTAATAGCTTTAAAAAAAGAGTTCCCAGGCCCTCCCTATGTGCATTTATAACCAGCCTTTATCCTGCCAGAATTCATATTCTTTTTTCCAATCATCTTTTCTTGATTGCATTATTCTTTTGAAGTGCTCCCTGCCTGCCTTGATGATTTTCATCTGATCAGCAAATACCCTTTTCTCTTTTATATCTTGGACCAGTTTTTTACCCAATTGATACGCATCCTCTAGCTTATCTTTTACAGCATATGCTGCAGATGATACGCCTCCGGAATACTGTGCACCGCAGGTATGAGCATAATATTCAATATAATCCAGGACATTTTTGTCTTGACCGCTTCCTGAGGAAACCACACCTGTAACGTATTTATCTAAAAGCCGCTTACAATGTATAAAGTGACTTGAGCGGTCAAAGAACGTCTTCATTGAGCCGCTAACCTGATTTATATAGTTAGGCGAGGCTAGAATTATACCATCGGCATCAAGCATCTTTTTTAGTACCCAATTGACATCGTCTCTTATTGAACAGGCAAGAATCTTCTTATGACAAGCTTCGCAATGATGACAAAATTCAATTTTTAAATCGCATAAATGGATTATTTCAGATTCAGTCTTTTTAATATTACAGCCCCTCAAGACCTCTTTCGCCAAAAGAAAGGTGTGACTTTTTGCTTTACGGGGACTCGAAGATATGAGTAGAAGTTTCATAACGATCTCCTCTAAATCTAACTAATTGATTCCCAACTCTTTATTGTTGGAGCAACCACCAGGCCATGACCATATTTCCGCATTGTAGTTAGGCTACGTATTCTTCAGACTTCATGTTGGAGGCATCCACGTGGTATCACGAGCACCGACTTCAGATTTAATGCTGGATTTGTTTACCCCACTGTAGTAATATGCGGGGCGATGCTAATGGGGATGGAAAGAGGACAGTTTCAGATGCTGTGTACCTGATAAACTATCTGTTTAAGGGCGGTCCAGCTCCTGTTCCCGTCTTGCGGCCTGGAGATTGCAATTGTGATGGTAAAGTGAATGTAGCTGACGTAGTATACTTAATAAATTATCTCTTCAAAGGCGGTCCACCACCAGCTTGTTAAGAGCTAAAGAAAATTTTGGTAACCCAAGGGGACAGATATTTGTGAGCTGTCCCCTTGCTTTTTCCAACCTGAAAATATTTTGACACCCTGTGCGTAGTGAGGAAAGGAAATAGTGTAAACATGGTCGGGGTAAACTTAACTTGGGACCATGAAACAGGTTCTAACCTCAGCAAGATGGGGGAGAGGATAATCTTGGAAATTCTCTAGAATCTCATAAAAATCATCGAAAGCTTTTTGTGCCTAATTTGTGCCTAAAATAAGTCAAAACAAGCCAAAATGTGCAAGATTCCCTTTTTTGGTTTACTTTGGCTTATTTCGGTTTAATTTACTCTGTTTATTTAACTTAGGAACCTTTCTATTGACTTTATTTCCTAAGTCATTATCTTTCTTTATGCCTGTCCCCGCCCTTTCACGGCGGCAACACGAGTTCAAATCTCGTTGGGGACATTTTTATTATCCAAGTTAGGTAAGAAGCAACCCTCTAAACAACAAGAACTTAACCAAAATAAACAGAAGCCAAGCAAACGAAAATCAAAATAACTTTTTTGGATTGTTTTGACTTGGGTACGGCACAAATTTGGCACGACATAGTATTGCTGTCCTACAACCCTCTGTTAAGGAAAAAATTAAAAAAATAAGCGGAGGCTGGGATTCCTCGGCGGTGTCAATGTAAGTTTCTCTTCACCTTTAGATTATGAGCTAAATCTTTGTTTTTTTTGAATTTGGTTTTTTTGTTTGTTTGTGTTTCTTTATGTCTTTTGTGTCTATCTATACGTTGTTTGGACACTAAAAAAGAACGTGATTGTCTTTACCTGAGCTTTTTCTCTACAACAAAGATTCTTCAGGTCGCCTGATGAATATATCAAAAAAATCTTCAGAGGGGTTTAAAATTTATTGTCCTTTTCTAAAATAATCTCTTTAAGCTTAGATGATTTGCTTTAATGGTTTTCTCAATATCATTCTCTGTATGGGCTAAGGAGATGAAATTGGCTTCGAACTGGGAGGGTGGCAAGAATATACCTCTATTTAACATCTCATGGAAATATCTGGCATATCTCTTTGTATCGCTTTTCTGGGCAGAGGCAAAATCGTAAACCTTCTCTTCAGTAAAAAATAAGGCTGAGATTGAACCGATCCGGTTATACTGAAGCTCTATCCCTAACTTATCAAGATTTGACCTTATCCCGGATTCAAGTTTTTTACCTAATTTCTCCAGTTTCTGATAGACGTCTGGTTTCATCAATTCTTTGATAGTTTGATAACCCGCAGTCATTGCCACAGGGTTTCCAGATAAAGTTCCTGCTTGATATACCGGACCTAAAGGGGCAATCTTTTCCATAATATCTTTCCTGCCACCATAGGCGCCCACAGGCAAACCTCCACCGATTATCTTACCCAGACAGGTTAGGTCAGGATTCACGTTATAAAACTCTTGAGCCCCTCCTAAAGCAACTCGGAAACCGCTTATAACTTCATCAAAGATCAGAACAATATCATATTTTTGAGTCAGCTCCCTTATCTTCTCTATAAACTCTTTTTCTGCAGGAATCACTCCCATATTTCCTGCCACAGGCTCGAGGATTATCCCGGCGATTTCTTCATGCTTTTTCTCTACTACTTTTGTGAAATTCTCTACATCGTTATAGGGGAGATTTATAGTGTCCTTCGCCACTTCTCTGGTAACCCCAGTACTGGCTGGCAACCCTAAGGTTGCCACTCCTGAACCCGCTTTGATTAAAAAGGAATCTGCATGTCCGTGGTAACAACCCTCGAACTTGACGATTTTATTTCTCCCGGTAAATCCGCGAGCAAGCCTGATGGCGCTCATTGTAGCTTCAGTCCCGGAATTTACAAATCTCAGAAGCTCGATTGAAGGAATGCACTTCTTGATCAACTGTGCCAGCTCGGTCTCAATCTCCGTTGGTGCACCATAGCTTAAACCAAACTTTATTTTATTTTTTAAAGCATTAATTACCGCTGGAGGAGAATGCCCCAAGATCAAAAGTCCCCAGGAACAGACATAATCGATATAGGAATTCCCATCTATATCATATATCTTAGATCCCTCACCTTTTTTCACAAAAAACGGTTTTCCTCCCACTGACTTAAAAGCTCTAACCGGGCTATTAACTCCCCCCGGTATATGTTT
>JAUYBY010000048.1 GCA_030692925.1 Candidatus Zixiibacteriota bacterium
CAGTCACTACCTTCGGTTACATCCTTCGCAGAAATCTGCCGGGGATTATTAAAACTTGCGGTGTGTAGCGGAGGTCTACAGACCTCCAGGGGCGGGGTAGGGAAAAGATGGAAGGCTAAAGTCTCAAGACCTTGACGGCCTTCCTCTACATTTTACTCCATAAAAAGCTGGGTTCAATGGAAATACGTCCGGGTGGCACCCTCAAACTCGTTTGAGGGTGAGAAACGTTGCATTCTAAGAAACGCATGCAATGCGTCTCTACCACTCTATGCTTTTTTTGTTGTGATAATTCTAACGAAGAACGTTCATCCCCAAACAAGTTGAGGGATGGCACTCGCAGGTAGGACAAAGATGGAAGGCTAAAGTCTTCACCAGGATCCTGTGGACAAGACCTTGTCCGAATTTGGATCCATAGGAACGGCCTTCCTCTACATTTTACTTTTAGGTTTTTCGTCGGGCGTAAAGCCCGACGCTACATTTTCAACTAAAACTGCCGACGAAAATTGCCAGAAGACCCAAAAGCATCTCGAATTTCAAAAGCCGGCTTAAAGAGCCTAAATTTTCCCTTGAAGGATTGTTCCACAGGGAGAGGATGATATAAAAGAGCACAAAATCCATCATCAATACCAGAATAAGGTAATAAATAGAGAATATTTTCAGCTTATAGGGGAAAATTGTCAGGATTATTAAGACCAGGAAAATCGTAGAGGCTAAGAATTGCGAATTCTTTATCCCGTAAGCAATGGGAAAAGTCTCAGACCTTAATGCTTGGTCTCCTTTTACATCCTCCATATCCTTAATCAACTCCCTGCCCAGGTGAAAAAGAAATGCCAGGACTGCCGGGATTAGAGAGATTTCAGGATTTTTGGAGAAAACCCCGCCATATATGAAAGCCAAAGCTGAGATAATACTTACCGTCACATTCCCGATAAGAAACTCTCGCTTGAATTTTGCGCTGTAAAGGAAAAGGAAAATTATCGCGACTAAAGCTATGCCTATGGAAACAGGCTTCAGGAAAAAGCTCAGAATGAAGCCGATTAAAAAAAGAAAGATCGAAAAAATGAGTGCTTTCTTCGGGGACAGATCACCTCTGGGCAGAACACGCAAAGGACGGTTGATCTTATCTATTTCCAGATCGAAATAGTCATTTAAAACGTACCCTCCCGCGGAGATGAGCGAAGCAGAAAGGGCAGATAAGAGCAGCTTCCTCCAGGAGGTTACTCCGCCTATGAACCCTCCCATTAGCACTGAGATAAAAGTTATCAGGTTGTTTTGAAAACGGGTCAGTTTGAAATAAGGCTGAATGTTCATCCTTTAAAATCGATTGGAAATCCCGAAATGGACTTTCCCCTGGGAAAAACTGTCTTTTTCTCCCAGTGCGTAATCGACTTCGTAGACTCCCAACTTTGTATCCACTTTCAATCCTAACCCGAATCCGGATTTACTGCCTGAGAGCCTGTCCACGGAACCGGTTAAAGCATTTTCGATCATGCGGCTGAAATAACCGAAATCCCAGAAAAGATAAGCCCTTGATTCCGGACTTAATATCAGCCTGTATTCCAGATTTGACCAGAAAAGCTTATCTCCGGAAAATTCCTCCTCCCTGTAACCGCGCAGCGAATTTAAGCCTCCTAAAGAGAACTGGTCTGATATCGGAATTTTTCTTTCGGAGCTTCGTATATTTCGCAGATGCAGACCCAGAGCCACCACCTGCTCTTTATAAACTGGAAGGAAACTGTCTAAATCCAGCAATATCCTTGCCTCATTAGCTGATTCTTTGTCTGGATTCAAATCTGGCCCAAGGTAATAATTTTTCCTGCCGTAGATAATCTCAGCCTGGTCATAAATTCCTTTTCTGGGGTTATTAGGAGAATCCAATAAATCCAAGCTGAATTTCATCCCGAATTTGTATTTCCGGCTGGAGGGCAAAACGGCTTTCAACCTTTCATCTGCTGTCACCTTCTCCCAGCCAGTGGAAAATCCGAGCAGGATTTTATCTGAAGCAGAATAATTGAAGCGCGTGTTTAAGTCTAACTTAAGATAGCTGGAATCATAGTCTATCTGTCTCAAATCTAACTGTACGGATAAAGGCAGGTTCAAAAGGTACGGCTCCCTAAAGGAAAAGAAAAGGTCAAAAGAATAAGGATCCTTCTTGGTCCAGCTTATCTCCCCTTTTCTTCCGGTTCCGAAGATGTTGTCAAAGACAAAATTCAAAGCACCACTGAAATATCCAGTGCCGCTCTGGGCTTTGGGTACATAACCCAAAACGCCCAGGAAACTGTTCTGTCTTTTTTCTTCCAACTCTATCCTTAAAGCTGACCAGGATGGATCAGGCTCTGGCACAAGCTGGGCGCTTTTGATCGTTTTTATGAAGGATGCTCTTCTGAGGGCAGATAGGCCAGATTCAAGTTCCCTCTGAGAAAAATAAGCCGAGCTGTCTATATCTAATATCCTTCTCAGGATTTTTTCTTTAGTCGCCTTATTTCCATCGAACTCAATTTTTCTGATTCTGACTCTGGGTCCTTCAGTTATCCTGAGTTTGAAAGAAAGCCAGTTAGTGGAATCAGCCGGATTTAAACTGTGATTGAAATCCTCCAGATCTATCTGGCAGAATGGAAAACCGTTCTCCTCATACAGTTTCAGAATCGCTTCAGTGCTTCTCTCCAGAAGCTGATCTGAATAATAAGTATTCGGCTTGAGCATCATACAGGAATAGATAGCTTTCGCATCAAAGTACTGATTCCCGGCGATTTGAATATCCTTTATCCTTTCTTTCAACTCAGTGGAATTCCCCTGATTGAAAACCAGCAGTAAACCGCTGAGCAGGATAATCCGGAGAAAATGCTTTTTCATCTTAGAAATAGGCTTTGACTTCAAATTTTCCATTATGTCTTGTGCCTCTTATCGGCTCTTTTAAACCCGAATAATTGAGCGTGGCTAAAAGGGCCTGGCTCAGTCTGTAATCGAAAAGGAAAGCCCAGGCAAAATTATCCCCCGGCTTTCTACCTTCTGCCATCTCCCAGGGTAATACCCTATCGGCAGGCGACAAATTGACCCGAATCCAGCTTATTTCTGAGTGCAGTCTTCCCTGCCCTATTAAAGAAAATGAGACTTTTGGCGTTAATTCAAACAGGTTTACCTTAAGCCCGGATTCTCCCTCGTCTTCCCTCAATAATTTGCTGGATAAAGTCATCTCTAAGGAGTTTTTCTCTCTTCTGGTGAGACCCAATCTCACGCTTTTCCCATCAATTGAAAGCAAATTGAAAGCGGTATTCTGTCTTTCTCTTTTTTCTTTTGAGAACTCTGATTCTAGAATGTTTTTGGGAGATAAACGGTAGCGCAATAGCGCGGACTGGCTGGTTCTTTTATCCTGATCCTTTCCATAGACCAGGAGATTATTTTCCCGGTCATCAGAAGCCCATCTCAGCCTCAGGTTGAAAGGCGAGGAAGTAAAAAAGTAAAAATCCTGCTTTAAAGAAAAATCTCTAAGAAGCGTTCCGTCAGCACCGCCCTTGTCAAAAGGATTCAGAATAAAGCCAGCCCAGGAAACCGGACCTGAAACGAGATTAGAAAACCTGACAAAAGTGTCGGTATAGAACTGCTTCAGGGGTTTTGATTTCGGGAAAAGCTTGCCCGGATAAAAGATAGCTCTGAAGCTTTTGTCTAACTGCTTTCCCGGAACATACTCGTCCAGCATCTCCTTTTGCAATATGTAATTTCCTTCAGGGTCAGGAATATATTCTCCATTTTCATACCGGTACTGCCCCCTTCCATTTCCCACGTCGATATAGTTGTCCACGCTTTTTTCCGCACCTAATTGATTAACCGAATAATACAGGTTCAGAACCAGAGATTGGCTCTTCGGATTATAATCCAACTTCAGCGCTCCTACATTCCCCCTTTCTTTCTGGCCGGTTTTGATATTCCTTGCCCGGTAGATATACTCTAAATCAGTTGATAAAACCTCTTTATAGTTTCTCAAAGATACTCGATTCTGCCAGGTATAGGAAGTATACTCTCTTCCCCAGGAAACATTTTTTCTTTTTTCATCATGAAAGATAACTTGAGTAGATAAGCTCCACAGACTGCCGGATTCCAGTCTGATGCTCCCTTTTAGCTCATCATATTTTCTGCTCGGCAAAACTAAATCCGAAGGACTGAGCTCCTGCTTTTCCGCATTCCAGGATAATTGGGTGGAAAGCTTTTTCCAATGATGAGACAGAGAGAGATTCCTTCTCTGCCAGGCTCCTGCCTGGATTGACGCAACTCTTTTTTGTGAGCTTTTGATATCTTCTGACGAGGCTTTAGCCTCAACGCTCTTGAAAGGCCGAAGAGTAATGCCGAAACCGTTACGTTTGGACTGAAAATAATCACCTTTATTCAGAGACCCCAAATCCATATCCAGGGACAGATTCTCAACCGGTGCAAAGGATGACTTGAATCTTGCAACCTTCTCTGTGCCTTTTTGGGAATCGTCAAAAAGACCCCAGACCCGGTCTTTTTCTATCTCGTCCGTCCTGCCAAATGGAGAGAAATTTTCCCCAAGATTTCTATATAAACCCTCAAATTTCAATTTGGACAGGTTATGACCGAATAGCTCTAAGTCTTGTTTTTCAAATCCTGTTTTGAAGAGGAAGGCATTACCTGAATTATCCTGGTTGCCTGCCGAGGAGAACAAATTCAGGTCTTTTTTGCTCAGACCCCAGCCTATCTCAGAAGATAGTCCCGGAAGAATATCCAAGCTCATATCTAAATCGACCACCGAATGACTCGAAGGTAAGGGCAAGAACACCACTGGCAGGTAGTCGCCTTTTCCTGGGGAAACATATCTGAATATTCCTGCCCCGGTATAGATGTAACTCCCTTTTGAACTCCCCACCCAGCTAAAGTTAACCTGATAAGAACCGCTATCCTTTCCTGCATACTGGTAATATGAACTGCCTGAGGAATCAGTTAAAAGGTCATAATCTCCTTTGCCTGAGCCGACATACTGAGACCCCTCTTTAAAAGCTTTGGTTTGATCCTCGCCTGAATTTTTCAGTATCTCCTTATCCTGAGACGAAAAGGCAAAAGATAAAGGGTTATTTTTGTCATCCCTTTCGTCTATAAAAAGCCCCTTGAGCTTCATTTTCCCGTCCAGAAATCTCCACTCCCCTTTGGTGTCATAGAAACTCCTTTCATAATTTTGATCAGAATACTCAAACTCGACTTTTATCCTCGAATCGCTGGTGACCAGACGGGTAGAGGAGAAGTTGAGCACTCCCCTGGAATAATCTATGGTGTAGTCGTTTTCCGAGCCTCTTGAAAGAAGGTTTCCATCTAAATAGACCTTCTCTGTACCGGGAAGTATCTGTATTCCTCTCTGTCCATTTTCGCCTTTAAGATAGTATGGACCTTGCTTACCCTCCACTCCCGTAAAGCTGTTGAGAAAATATTTGCCTTTAGAAGAAGCATAAGAGATAGAAACGCTGTTTTCATTGAATTTACCCTCAGCAGATACCCCTTCCAATTTCTTATCATATCTCCCTGAAAGATTCCCGTCAAAGGAAAGATACTGGTCTCCCAAGTAGCCATTGAAATTAGGGGAGTTGACCTGCATCAGAACCTTATCCAACTCCTCTAATCTCTTGGTAGTTCCATCCGGAGTCCCGCCTCTTCCCTGGTCAGAGATCAGGGCTAAGACTTTGACCTCTTTGGTCAGATTCCCTGAAAGGGTAAGGTTCAAACCCTGGGATAGAGAAAAAGACTCAACGTTACCCAAATCAAAGGAGAAACTTTTGCTCCCTGAAATCTGAAGGTTAGATGAAAACGGTTTGTCGCCGGATATCTTAGACAAGGGACTGGTGAAAATGTTGGAGACTTCTTTTGTGGACAAGCTCACATTTGGAGAATTAGAAGTTGAATTGTTCAAAGCTGAGGAATTTACAGAGAAAGCCTCCTGGGAAAAAGAAAGCTCCCGGTGAAAATATCTTTTCCTTATGCCGGATGAAAACTCTTCAAAACTTAGGCGCAGAGAGTCATCTTTGCCTAACGGCTGGGTGAGCCAGAGAAGCCCTTTATTATAATCGATAAGGTAATCCTTATCTTTTTCCAAGAACAGAGTGTCTTTTTGAACTTTTTCCGTATGGGTGAGAATATACCTCTCGGAAATAACAAAAGGACCCGTGGACCCATCCCCTCTTAGCGTCAGTCCTGTCTTCTTACCTATTACCTGACTTGCAAGGTTTGGAGCATACACCCAGATAAGTAGAGGAATTAAAAATAAACTGAAAGTCCTTTTTAAAGCTGATTTCATCTTGATCTTTTCGTCGGGTCAGGGTACTCAACGATAACTTTATTAAAAACACCTTCCTTTGCCCGGAGGTGAGTAGTTCATTCCCTCCCTTTTCAAGAAATCTGTAGCGACCCCGCCTTACAGGTCCGTTATCAGGAAAAGGGTCGCACTACGAAAAACAATCTCTTATTCTATCAACTCTAATTGTTGAACACGATTATTGCCGGAATCAACCACGTAAATGGTCTTCCCTTCATAGACTTTCAAATCCGTAGGTCTGGAGAACTCGCCTTCCCTATTCCCGGTTTTACCGAACTTGAAAAGGAGCATTCCGTTTCCATCTAATGCCACTATATCATCTTCATAGGTATTTGCGACGTAGACTACTCCGTTGCTCGAAACATCCACTCCGGAGGGTCTGTTGAGATCCCCTCTGCCAAGCGATCTGGCAAAATTCCCGAATAGGTCAAATACCGCTATCCGGTCATTGCCGGAATCAGCCACATAAAGATATCCTCTGTTATCTATGGTTAAACCCTTGGGGTCAACCAATGCTCCAGAGCCTGCTTCAAACCCGCCCATTTTCTCTGCAGAGGTAAACTGGTTGTTCAGCTTCCAGACGCAGTCGTTTCCAGAATCAGATATGTAGACCTCACCGTTTCTGGAGACTGCCAGGCCCTCAAGCTGGCTATTGGTAAACGGTTGTTCTTTAATGGAGGAACCGACCAGTTGGATAAAATTCAGGAAGTTGTCAAATCTCTGAACTCTCCTATTCTGGGTGTCGGTGATGTAAAGGGATAGCCCGTTGTCCAGATTGACATAGCTGGGCAGGTTGAACTCCCCGTTATCCCACCCAAACCCTCCAGTCTCTTTTAAGAACTCGCCTCTCTGGCTGCATTTGACTATTCGATTATTTCCGGAGTCGACAATGTAAAGGTTCCCGCCTTGATCAATAGCTATTCCCGCGGGTCGGTTGAGCCGGGCTGAACCTAATTCCTGCTCACCTATGATTCTTACCGGGAAGACCTTAGTCGGGACCACCCGCCCCTGGCTGGAAGAAGTGCCCTCGCTCCCTCCTTGCCAGGAGGGAACTGAGGCACAGCCAACCATCAAAATCAACCAGGCAAAAAATGATAACCCTTGAAAGAAACTTTTCAAAGTCATTCTTTTCATTTTCCGCTCCTATGAGCCTGTATCAGGGTCTTGCGGATTGTTTCAGAGAAAATGTTAAAAACTTTTCTTCACTTTGAAGTAGTAATGAGGATTTTTGCTGAAAGGATTGGCGTCCAGACTGAATCTTAAGCCCGTGGGATTAATCGAGGAGAATTCCGAGCTCAGCTTGCGGTTGAATTTCTTCACGCTTCTGACTGCATCCAGCACACTGACTATGCGGTTGACCGCAGCCAAGCCTACCATAAATAATGCCCTTCGGTATGCTGTCTTGCTCTGGTTGCGCAGATCGCGAAAACGTCCTTTGGAATCCTGTGAATCCCAGTTCCAGTTCCAGAAATCGTTTTCCGGGTAGATCGTAGCATCCGCCCCGTGATATAACCTGGCAAATTGATTATACTGGTCCCTGGTATCGTAATAGGTTATGTTCTCGAAGTAATCATCCGTTTTACTATCCAAATTCACACCGGAGTGCAGAGCCGCATAGCCCTTGTAATCGGTTTTCTTCCAGGAACCGTAGGTCCTGAAGGCAAAAAAGCCAGTCCAGATAGAACCTTCCAACCCCAGGAATATTCGAGAGCCGTTTGCATTCTCCGCATACAGCTCACCAGCACCAGGTAAAAGCAAGGAAAGGAACATTGCCTTGGTGGTAGATTTTCTTTCACTCGGTTTCTGAAATTCATCCTCGAACGAAGGATTGATTTGCCTGTTCTGCTCTAATTTCTGTCCCTTTAGGCTTATTGAGGATTGAGGTGTAAAAATCGGTTTTGGAGGAACCAGGACAGAACTGTATTCTATCCCTACATTTCTCTCCTCCTCTCCAGAGCTTAAGCTAATAGAAACCAGGTTAAAAAGAAGAAAGAAGAATATTATCCAGATGCTTTTGAAAGATTTATTGACCATCCTCATCTACTTTTGTTTGATTTTAAAATTTCGTGCTCACTGTAAACTTGGGTATAATCTCATTGCCGTTGTATTCAGTCAGCCTTATCTTCAAATCTACTTGCGAGAACTTTTCTCCTTTTCGATTATGAGAGCGAACCGAGAGCGCCGCATCGAAAGCCGAGAGCAGATGATTCGCTATAGAAAACATAACAAAACGATTAGCTTTGTCAAGCAAAGAGTTGGAATCGTGCCTCATACCCAGATATATGTCCCGGTTAAAAGTCGACAAAGCTCCGGCGAAATCATCCCAGCCAAAACGGAACTGGTCATATTTTCCGATCATTTCATAATACTGTTGATCTTTGGATGATGGTAATGTATGGCTTATGACAATAGAATCGCCTCTTCCATAGTAGACACCAGGTGTATCAACTACTACTCCATAAAGTGACAACAAGGAATCTCTATAGTATTGTTCATTCCAATGCGCATCTGCAAAATTCAGGAATTCTTTCTCCTTATTTTTTCCTTTCTTGTGATAGCTAAAATATCCAGTCCAGAAGCCTGCTTCCAAGCCAAAGAATAAGACTGCTTTTATTTTTGAGCCGGCGTAAAATTCTCCTGCACCTGGGACGACCAGAGAATAGAGGAAGCCCCTTTTGGTGGATTTGTTTTTGAACTGGTAAACGTCCATGTTCAATTTTTGCATGCCAGCAGAATCAGTCTGGGTTAAACTGTAAAGCTCCTGAGAGCTCTGGTAATTCATCAAATTGAAATATCCATCTATGGAGGGTGCAGTCTCCTCTTTGGTAACTAAGGTCTCAGCTTTCGCCCAGGAAAAGAACAAAATCATAACCATTAACACCAACCCTGCAATCTTGAATCTTTTATAACTCACCTTTCCTCCTTTAAATTCACTGTTCGCTGTTAGCTGTTAGCTATTCGTTCTTCGCTCTTGGCTGTTTTGTTTCTTTTTTTATCCTTGAACTCTTGAACCTTTGAACCATTGAACTTTTTTATGTAGCGGAAGGCTTCAGCCTTCCATTTCCTCTCATCCCAACCCCTGGAGGTCTAAAGACCTCCGCTACATTTCGCTCGTTTTCGTAGCGTCAGGGTTTATCCCTGACGATTTTTTTTACGTCGGGCATAAAGCCCGACGCTACTCCTGTGGAGGTCTAAAGACCTCCTCTACATTTCATTTTACTAACGCAACCTTACAAAAAACAACATTTTTCCCATTATCAGACTTTGCCTCTACCCGGCAGAGATAAACTCCGCTGGCATATTTCGAGCAGTTCCATTTATATTCGTTCTCGGTATTCCCTTTGCCCGCCTGGGATGTTTCTGCCACCAGATCTCCTGAAAGGTCATAAATTTTTATATCAACTTGAGCGTCTCTGCTTAAAAAATACCTGATGGTAGTCTCATCCTTTGCCGGATTAGGGTAATTATAAACTGATTTATCCGGCATAAGGTCGGCATATACCGGTATATCCGGAAGCAAGTTTAACGGCAGACTATTGGTATGCCCTGAATTATAGCCATACATAAGCCAGGGAGTCTTCTCCATTCCATCACGATTTCTGACATCCATCGAGAAGCCATACACCAGGCCATCTTCTGTCTTGAAGAAAAGGTCTCTTTTCATATAGATTACGTTCCCGCCGGACATCTGAACGGAATCGTTCAGGATTATGCCGGAGGAAACAATGCTGCTGCTCAAAGCTAAGGGAAAGCTGGTGAACCTGGAACCATTGCCGTGAAAGGCAGCCACCTGACCGTTACCCAACCCGACCAGGATTTCCGCTCTTCCATCTCCATCCAGGTCTCCCAGGATCGGGGCAGAATAGATCACACCTACTGTTCCTGCTCTATCCAAAACCACCGGGAAATTGGTGGAGATTATGCCATTATAATTGTAGGAGTAAATTTTGTTATCACCGCTAAAGACGATCTCCAGATAACCGTCCCCATCTATATCTCCTAAAACCGGAGCCGATTTTATATCACCCACAAGAACCGGGAATCCACTCAAAAGATGACCCGCTAAGTCCCAGGCATAGATTTTCCCGTCTCCTGATAAAACCACCACCTCTAATTTGTTATCCCTATTTATATCACCTACTACCGGAGGGAAATTGCCAATAGAAGGAATCTGGGCAATACAACCGGTATCGTCTGTCCTTCTCAAACAGCCTCTCTGGTTATTTTCAGTAAGTACCAGTCCGACGCTATCAACATCAGTGGTAGCCAATCCGACAATCGACTCATTATAATTCCCTTCAGTAATAGCTATGACAGAATCTCCAAAAGCTAATATAACCCATTTCCCGTTCTCCGCTCCGATAAAAACCTCAGGACCTGGGTCATCCGAATTAAAATCTGCAATAACTGGTGTCATAGAGATTTTATTACCCGAAGTATCTACCGGTAAATACATAAAATAATCCGCTCTTCCATTTGAATCTGAATCCTCAGCATGCCAGATACCAAGCTTACCACTTAAAGTTCCTGCTACTACCTCTAATTTCCCATCTCCATCTAAATCTCCCAGAGAAGGTGTGCCAACAATTGTCGTATCCGTTTCTGCAAATATCGCTAAAGGCTCATAAGTGTACTTCCCATCCAAACCTAAGACTGCGATTACATCTGAATTGGGAATATATTTCGAGCCATCAGTTTTCCAGGCAAAGATATATTTACCGGATGCAGTCAGAACTTCCTGTTTACCGTCACCATCTAAATCCCCATAAACCAGAGAGCTGTTGCCAGAGCTTGATGTTATCCTCTGAGGCCAGCCTGCCAGAGCGATATCGTTTTTCACGTTAAATCTCATCACCGTACTATCTTTGCTAATATTAGTTATATCTATATGGGTCTCTGAACGATTATTAGAGCGGCTCGAAGGGAAAGTATATGGTGTGAAATTTGAGTTATTCCCTAAATAATACATGTCCTCTTGTGAGCCGTAACCCGTATAATAATTACCTCCGAAGTCTATGAACCCATCCGCCTCTTCCAGAGTTATAAACCTGCGATCCTTATCCCATTGTAACATGTTTTCTTCAAAGTTGTTAAAGCCATCATTATTATAATCTAAATAAGCCACCCCTTCATCTATGTGCCAGATCAAGATCCCTGACCCGGGCAGAAGATTATCATACTCGCGCGTTGGACGCCTGTTACTGTCGACCGGGCCCAGAACCACACCAGTAGCACTATCTGCCAGAAGCAATGGCTCCCCGCGTCCATCGATATCCTTCTGTCTGTTTTCAACCAGAAAATATTCCTGGGAATTTATGGGCAACTTGACTGTCTGCAAAGTACTGCCACTGAGCATCTCTGAGGCGTAAAGCTGCACGCCACTCTGGTTTGTTATCTCTACAGGATTGGTAAATCCCAGAAAAGCTTTTCCCCAGGCATCAGGGTAAACCGGAAGAAGACCTGAAACCGGACTATTGCAGGAATCTAACTCTATTCCCACATCCATAGCGTTATTATCCATCAAAGAGAAATCGCCTATCTGGGTGGTGAAAGTACGCGTGTTATAGAAATCCGGAAGACCCAACTGGTGCCCGAACTCATGAGCCAGAACCGCATTCAAAGCCCCAATGCGGGTATCCTGGGACCTGGTCTCAGGCATAATCATGCCTTCGGTGATCCCGAAGTTCCCGTTATCCACCTTGATTGTATCTCCGGTGACGATGAATCCGGTAAAAAGGTCATTCGGCGAATAAGTCGGCGAAAAACTTCCTAAGTCGCTTTGCCTGTCTGAACCGGCATGAAAGATTATGAAAGAGTTATACTTTGAGAAATCAATCCCCAGTGAAATCGAATCAGCCAGACGAAAAGAGTCATCAAAAAACCGCTTTAACCCGTCAAAAGGATAATTCGGCAAGCCCGTGTCTCCATAGTAAGAAATAGTATGCGGCAGTTGATAGGTCAGGCTTTCTTCCAGGGGATAAACCTCGTATTTCAAAACCAATTTCCCGTTTGAAACCGTATTCCAGTAATTATTAAGAGCTTTGAGGTGAGCCAAAAAATACTTCCGGTAGTGAGGTGGGGAATCGATGATATTCCCGTCCTGCGCATAATGTTCTTGATAAGTCCTGCGGTCGAACAAGCCGTCTCCGGTGGTCTTTGGGTCATCCGGAACTTCCTTTTGAAATTCAACCCTGATGGCTAAGACATTCAGAGTTTCCACCGGTGCATAATATTCTGAAATCGTTTTGAGAGTCGGAAGTGCGAATTTTGACGTTCTTTCCAGACCAAGCAGGTTCTTCTGAGACACCTGGCTTTTGAATCCTTCGGCACCAGGTTTCGTCTCTTTTGATTCTTCTTGTACTTTCTTCAGCCCTTTGATTTGAAAGACCCTTCCTTCCTCAGCTGAAACTGAGAATGTCATGAATAAAAAGAAAAAAGAGGCGAACAAACCGAAGATAACTCCGACATTCTGACCCCATCTTTTGTATAGTAAGAATCTGCTTGCCGTCAAGCTTAGATGCTTCGCTTCGCTCAGCATGACACCGGTAACGGATTTACCTTTTCTCAGACCTGAATTCATAAAACTACCTGTATCCCTTAAAATCTTAATGTTCCTGAGATCCTGGTGGTATTGGCTAACGCCACATTTTTATTGGCTGGAACGTAGGCAAAATCTACTCTCAAAAGGCTTATTCTCAGTCCCGCGCCAAAAGTTGAGGTTTTTATATCCCCCATCTTATCGTAGATATAGCCTGCTCTTAGAGCCACATAGTTGGCATACCAGTATTCCAGGCCAACATTTTTCACTGCCTGGCTAACGATATTTCCCAAGCCGCCGACAGCTACCAGCTCTTTATTGATCTCCCCTACTGCGGTAAGTTTGTTGTAAGGGGTATCAAAAATCTTATAAGCAAATCCTAAAGCTAAATTCCTGGGCAGGGGATCAGACTGGTCCACGTCGATATAGGAAACGTTTGGTCCTAAATTGGTAACTGCTGCTCCCAGGGTGAGTCTTTTAAGTGGAGTCTTATAAATCACCCCGGCATCAATGGCAAACGAGGAGCCGGTACCACTCCCCCTTTCTTTGCCCGCCCCCTGGTCAGAAAGGTGACTGTAGATGAATTTAGCTCCCAATCCTAAAGCCAGCCGGTTACCCATTCTGGTACCGTAGGATAGGGTCAATGCCGCCTCATAAGGGCTTATTTCCCCAAGCAACTCTCCCTGTTCTCCAGTGCGCTGAATTGTGCCGTAAGAGATGAAGGTTATGTTGCCGCCAAGGGTCCCCCAGTTCTCGGTATTTTGCACATAGGAAAGATACTCGTAATTGACATCCGCAGCCAACTCCGGCAAAAGCGCTGCATGCATAAAGGTGAGTTCCCTCTTAGCATGAGCATAGATCACTACCTGGTCGTCTGTGCCAAAGAAAATATCCTTATCCTTATAAATTATGGTATGAGTCCTGGTTTTCTCCAGGTTTGAGTGATAATATCTTCCCCAAGCTCCTGCATTAAATCGCAAGGTGCCGAATTCCGTTCCCACGAACAGATTATCCTCCCCAACCATGGCTATGGAAAGTATGCGGCTGCCTAAGGAATTGGAGTAGACATACAGCACCTGACCCGGTATTAATTCCCTGGAAGGCAGATGGTTATATTCCACAATCTTCTGAGAAAGATTTTCAATCCGGTCTTTGTCCCTGTAGGGTAAGAATTTTGCAGCAACATCCTCCACCGTTTTTTCGTCTTTCACCTCATATTTCCTGTAACCGTATTTTTTCCATTTCCCTTCATCGAATTTCAAAAGACCATTTTCAGTACCTACCAGAAGGCCGCCTTTTTTATCGAATGCCAGGGAAGTCACCTTTCCCTCAAGGGGTAAATTATATTCTATTTTTAAAGTCTGACTGGAAGTTATCTGCTCTTTTCCGATGTAGTTTAAATCCTCAAACCTTTTATAGGCGAACTGCAACTTCTGCTCATCTTCCCGCTCCATGTACTGTTTTATCTGCTGGTCGAACTCCTCTGGAGACTTAGGGGTAAGCATGAAATAGGGCACGAAGAGGTGTCCGTCGAACTTCATAAGCCCGCCGTCTGCGGTAGCTGCCCAGACTTCCTTATCGTTTTTTGCGGCAATCTGGGTAACCCTCAGGTCTTTGACCTCCGGGGCTAAATATATCCTGGAAAAACTCTTACCATCGAACCTCACCACGCCGCTGTCGGTTCCGACAAAGGCCGTTCCTCCGGGAGTCAAAGCCATGGATAAAGCCTTATCCGAGACCAGTCCATCCTGGGTGGAGAATCTTTTCCACACTTTTCCGTCATATTTGTAAAGCCCGCTGTTGGAACCTACCCAGAGGTTGTTCTCATCTGAGGTCAGGAAATTCAGGGAATCCATAAAAATCAGACTGTAAGGCACCTCGAGCGCCTCAAGCGCAGATTTCAGAATCGGCTTCTTAGCTGAATTTATGAGCGCCTCTTCTTTTTGTACACTTAAGACCGAATCACTCAGGGAGCTGACTGCAAGACTCAAAAACTCACTTAGGGCTCCTCTTTCTACCAGTGAATTCCCCCAAGCGGAGAGTAGATCCTGCAGGGCTTTCTGCAAATCCTGGTGACGCGGGGAATCCTGAGGAGAAAGAGTTAGGATTTTGTTCTTGAGATTTTCCAGTGAATCTCTATTTGCCCCGCAATTCTGTGAGGCAACCTGATCCAGCATTTTCCTCAACCTGGTCTCGTCCTGTACCTGAGTATATTTCCTCACGATGCTTTCAGCAGTCTCTCCCGAAGAGACAGGGTACACCTGGGAATTCCTCCAGTCCCTGCCATCCCAGGTGTAAAGATCAGATACGGAGATAGCCCAGAGGTCGTATCTCTTATAATTGCTTTCCGGAATATCATTCTTTAAAAGAGCCAGGGCTTTGAACTGATTGGCTGTTTTTCCTTTATACTCAATCCAGGTGCTGGCTAAAGGATAAAGCCCTAAACCAGCCGGGTTCCAGTGAGTGGCTGTGGCATCATCTGCCACTGCAACGAAAGATTCACCCATTCCTGCGGCTCTTGCCCCGGCAGCTATTCTCAGAAAAAGAACCGTGGACAAACTCACCTGAGCAAAGGACTGCACTGTCAGGCAAAGTATCACCATCAAAAGCACTCCAAGAAAAAGAAAACGCCTCATAAAACCTTCCTCCTCCAGCTAAATTTTCGATTAAAATATCTCATCCGACCCTGCTATTTCGCAAGGGAAAACAGTTTAATTCATAACCACTGCTTTACCAATTGCCTCAGCTTCCTTGTTTGCATCCTCCCCGTTGACATTAAATCTTGTTTTCGCTACGACTTTATAAATATAAACTCCATTAGCTACTTTGTCCCCGTCCTGATCTCTGCCATCCCAGACTACCCCGGAATTAAACCCGGCAGAACCTGTTCCACTCATGGTTCTGATTAACCTGCCGGATAAAGTGAATATCTTT
>JAUYBY010000055.1 GCA_030692925.1 Candidatus Zixiibacteriota bacterium
CTGTTTTCGGCTGCAACCCAATCAATCGTTTTATCGCCTCTGAGGTCTGCCCTTTTGCCCTTGCCTCCAGCACCCTGCCTAAGAGTATCAAAGTTATTATGATTACTGAGGTGTCAAAATAAACTTTGGGCTCGATTCCCCCTGACCTGAAGAAGGAGGGGAAAAGGATTGCTGCTATGCTGTAGAGATAGGCAGCTGAGGTGCCCACTGCAATCAGGGTATTCATATCCGCATTTCTGTGTCTGAACGCACCCCAAGCACCACGGTAAAACTGCCAGCCAGCCCAGAACTGAACAGGTGTTGCCAGAATCCAGAGCAGATAGTAATTGGTCAAAATTCCTGGAACTCCTGGAATCCATTCCAGACTGCCGATTAAGACAACAATACTGATTACCAGGCCAAAAAAGAATTTCCTCTTGAGCTTGTTGTACTCTCTTTCGCGGATAACTCTTTCGTAGTCCTCTACTTCTTCAGCTTCAGTTTCAATGACCTTGTATCCAGTGGATTCAATGATCTTTTTAATCTCAGCTAAATTCATCTCTTCCGGGATATATTCTACCCTGGCTTTCTCCGTAGCTAAATTGACAACTGCATTAGTAACTCCTTTGCTTTCAAGTAAAGCTCTTTCGATCTTCTGCACACAGGAGGCGCAGTCTATGCCCTGAATCGGAAGCTCGACTGAGACCGTGCCCACATCATATCCGCTTTTGCGGATGGAGGAGATAAAACTATTCACGCCCACTTTTCCAGGGTCATAAAATATAGTCGTTTTAGAAGTAGCTAAATTTACTGAGGCTTTGTCTACTCCTTGAAGCTCAGATAAACCCTTTTGAATAGTCTGGGCACAGGAAGCGCAACTCATTCCGGTTATGGGAAGATCAATTCTCTCGCCTTTCGTGCCCTCAGTCTCATCCCTTCTCGGAGGTTTCTTCATATCCATTTTTATACCAGAGGAGGATTTTTCCTTTAGATATTTCTCAGGGTTTTTATCAAATTCCTCTTTGCAGTGCAGGGAGCAAAAATAATAAGTCTCCCCCTTATAGGTTGAGCTTCCTGCGGCTTCCTCTTTTTCAACTTCCATTCCACAAACCGGATCTAAAGGCATTTTTTCCTCTCTGTGTTGACTCCCGCTTTTCG
Organism: Candidatus Zixiibacteriota bacterium; assembly: GCA_030692925.1. Lineage (GTDB taxonomy): Bacteria > Zixibacteria > MSB-5A5 > MSB-5A5 > RBG-16-43-9 > RBG-16-43-9. Next base: position 1,138 of record JAUYBY010000055.1, read on the forward strand.
CTGGAATATAGGCGTAGCCGAGCCTTCAAGGCCCGGCAGCCCACTATCTCGGACAGGGAGTTGTATCCATCCTGTCAGCAAAATGCTTTTATATCTGACTTATAGCCTTGCGTCTGCGACCCTGTCCTACGGTGCCTACGGCAGACGTAGTCTCCGTTAATAGGAAAAGGGTCGCGCTACGATCTCAAATTTCTACCTCACCTAAGCAAACAGGGATTTATTTACTTCTCCGTTTCAACAATTTTACAATTTTTTCTCTGTTTATCCCGTACCCCAAAATCTTTTCATTATCTATGATTATGGTCGGGGTGAGCAACTGCTTGTATTTTTGGACTAATTCCTCCCTGTTCCAGTAATCCTCCACGTTCTTATCCTCAAAATCTATATTCTGTTCCGAAAAGAACCTTTTCGCCGCTTCGCAATCCACTCAGGTCGGGCTTGAATAGATTATAACCTTTTTGGACATCTTTCCTCCATTTGAAATTAGGTCCCTGCAAGATCTTTCTTCTTCTGCTCAAATTCTTCTTTGTTTATCTCAGCCCGGGCATACCTTTTCTTGAGAATCTCCAGGGCACTTTCTCCTTGTGCCGGACCTCTTGGTTCAGACCTTCCCTGCTGAAGAAGCCATTTTACCACCAGGGCAATAAAAAATATCACAACTATCCAGAAGATGATCATCCCCAGCCATCCAAAGCCCCACATATACATATTCCCTCCTTAATAAATTTTGCGTTCCTAACCCTCGACCTCGTATTTGTATCCCCACCTTGCCCCAAGGTGGGTACAATTTACTCCTCGATAATTATAGCAGCAGAAGGACAGGAATCAGCCGCATCCTTACAGCAATCAGTCAAATCCGGCGGAACGTCATTTATCTTGGCAACTGCCTTGTCGCCCTGCATCTCAAAAATCTGTGGGCAAACCTGTACACACAACTCTTCCCCGGTGCACAAGTCCGGATCGACTTTGACTTTCATTTTTTTCCTCCTCATTTTTCAAGCTTTACCTGGAAGTCAATAATAAGTGAATAAAAAATTACCATCAAATTATTTCAAAGTCAAGTTTTATTGTCAACCTAAATGAAACTAACATCGTAGGCAGGGCTCCCAGCCCTGCAAATCTCGTATATCCACCTTGCCCTCAAGGTGGGATATTTCCTAACAGAAGCCTATTTTTTCTCCTCCATTCTTTTAATTATCTCCTGCATATTTTCCATAAGCATAGGTAGATGTTCTGTCATATGTTCCATCGTCTCCTGCATCTCCTGTATATTTTTCTTCATGGCCATATCTTTCGTCATCTCCTGGTCATTCATAGCCGAATCCATTACTCCCATGAAATCCTTCATCCCCTGCATCATATTCTGCATCGACATCAGCATTTTATGCATATCCATCTTATGCCTGTATATTTTATACGTGTCCTTCCCATTGGCAGTATCTATCATCATTCCCTTATCCATTATTTGCTTCATCATCTGGCCGCTTTTAGCCATCATGGAATCGATCTGTGACACCGTACCTTTTTCGACCATCATTCCTTTCATATTCATCTTCTCTTTCTCCTGCTCGGAGAAACTCCTATTTGTCAAGACAAAGAGAAAGAAGAAAATGAAAAGGAAGAAGCTAGCTGTTTTAAATGTTTTCATCATCAACAAACCTCCACTCTGCATTAATTTTTTCTTTGGCAGGGGCTGTACCCCTGCCCAAGCATACATAACCCAGCTATTTTTTCTCCCCCACCCTCTTGTGCATTTCCTGCATGTTATTCATACAGGCTTGCATATGCCCGGTCATAATTCTCATGTGCTCCTGCATCTCTTGCATATGCTTTTTCATCATCTCGTCTTTCATCATATCCGGCTTGTTCATCATGGAGTTCATATTCTCCATCATCGTGTCCATATTTTTCATCATCTCTTTACACTGCTCCATCATTTTATCCATATCTTTCATCATGTCACCCATCATGCCCTTATTTTGCATCATTCCTTTCCCCTGCTGGGAAAAACTGAGTGACCCGAACATGATGACCAGGGCAAGGATAAAAGAAATAAGACCGATTGCCTTCCAGTTTGTCCTCATCCTTTCTCACCTCCTTTACAAGTGTAATCTCTTTACAATATTTTCTATGTTTATCCCGAATCCTAAAAAGATCACATCATTTATGATTATGGTCGGGGTTAACAGCCATCCATATTTTTTAACCAATTCCTTCCTGTTCTCTGGCTTTTCCAGATTTTTGTCTTGGTAATCTACCTTATGTTCAGAGAAGAACCTCTTCGCTACCTGAGAATCCGAGCAGGTAGGGGCGGAATAGATTATTACTTTTTCAGGGGATTTAGATTCAGACCCTACTGGACCGGATTCTGGCTTTTTCTGCTTCGGATTTGGACTAAACAGCCACCAGAGTATCTTTTTCTTTCTGTTCATTTCCTTACTCCTCCTCAGTCTATCATCAACTCAGCTACAAGGATGAACGTCGTCTAATGACAGCTCTGGGTGTTTTTCTTCTCTGCTGGTTCTCCGTTTTTCCCATTTTCTTCAGGCTTAGGCGAATGGTGATGGGTATGACCTCCACAGCATCCCGCACCCATTCTACCTTTGGAGAGAAGAAAGATTAATAAAGCCACTCCAATAATTACAAGTAAAGTCTCTGACATCTTAACCTACCTCCTGGAACTATTCTCGTATCAAACATGCTCTTTATATTTTTTAGAACTGGAGAATTTGTTCAGGCGATTATAGACCGGAACAAAGACTAAAGCCGTATAAAGTCCATAGATAAAACTCAAAGAGAGACCATATAAGAAGCTCCTATAACTAATCCAGGTAAAACCCGGAAGGAAAACCTCTAAAAACCTGTGCATCTCTGAGCCTTGGATCATCAAGCCGAACAACACGCATAGACTAAAAGTAAAGCTCAAGAATATTCCCAGGGAAAGTCCGACAATTTTGAAACTGAGTTTAGACATGAGAGTTTATTTTTTGTGTTCACTCAAATTCTTAATATATTTTTCCGGCTCTTTTTCGAAAACTGCCTGGCACAAAGGACAGCAGGGATAATAAATATCATGCTTATACTGAATTTTGATATGAGCTTTGTTAGGGTTGGTCCTACTCTTGCAGACCGGGCATAAATGCATATTTCCTCCAGGGTTTGTTAAAGATTATTGGATAGCAGACGTCGGTTCATCCTTTTTATTTTTCTCTTTAGGGCAGAGGATTTAACCTCTGCCCTCTGGTGACCCTCTTCTCCAAGCTCTGGAGAAGACTTGCTACGATGACTTAGAGGAATGTTCGCATTAAAAACCTCTTTCAAACTAAATTTACAATTTTATTTAATGCAACTTTAATGCCAGAATTTTCCTGGAGTGAATTTTCTTCTTATTCTCTTAATTGAAAGAAGCTTGCAGAGGATTAATTTTTGATTGAACGAAATAGGTCGACAGTAATTAGTCTCAACTGCTACAAAGCCTGTAGGATTTGCTACGATTGAACTTAGTCGTAGGGGTGTTCAATCCTGGAAACGGATCCGTAGGATTGAACTTCCCATGAGTTCTCGCAGACGCGTAGCCGAGCCTTCAGGACTCGGCCGCAGAGGTCTGAAACCTCTGCTACGCGCTCTATTTTAAAAGTTTTACTAATTCCAATACAAAACTTGCCGAATTGTCTGCCGCTACTTTAAAAAATCCCCTCAATTCATCAGAAGCAGTAGCGGAGCCTGAGCCGCCGGCTAAATCAGAACAGCTTCTCACCACTAAGACCGGAATCCCATTTACATTTGCTACCTGCACTACTGCAGCAGACTCCATGTCCACGATCTGGGCATCGAATTTTTCTTTTAAATAATCTCTTTTCTCCTTCTGGTCGATAAAGGAATTCCCGGATACTCCTTTTCCCCCGATTCTAACCTGTGGGATACGCTCCCCTGCGGGTTTCAATTTAAGATTTTGTCCAGCCAACTTTCCCTTTTCTAAGACTGCCTTATCCACCTCAAAAAAAAGAACTCCAGCCTCTTTGGTTTGTCCAGGTAAAATCACATATATTGAATCGGGTACAAAGTCGTCTTTCCCATAATAGCCATAATCGTGAGTCGCCCAACTATCCGGAATCACTATATCGCCTATATGATTGGAGGAATCAATCCCTCCGCAGATTCCTGTAAATATTATCTCTTCGGGATTATATTTATCGATCAAAAGCTGAGTGGTCATCGCCGCATTAGTCATCCCCACTCCAGAGTTGACGATGACAACTTTTTTCCCCTCTAATTTCCCAATCCAGAAAACCCTTCCTTTTACGAAAATACTATCCTTTAAATCCAGCTTACTTCTCAGAAGAGCACCTTCCTGGTCAAAAGCATACATCAGGGCAATTTTCCCTTTAGCCTGGGTAGTGGATTGAATAAAAAATACCAGAACGAAAAGTAAAATCCATGTAAAAACTATCTTCTTCTTCATCTTGTTAAACCTCCCAGTTTTTGTAGGTTTTCGTAGCGCCCGTAGGGCAATGCGACCCTGTCCTACGGTGCCTACGGCAGACGTAGTCTCCATTAATAGGAAAAGGGTCGCGCTACATTTTCCCTCTCCTTTCCAAGGAGAGGAAGCAAGGGTGAGGTTAATCCGTCGGGAATGAAGCCCGACGCCACAATTCTCAATCAATAGAGAAACTTACGGTTACCACTGCTTTAATATCCTTCTCCAAGGAAGTCACATCGTATATCCCGTAATCCGACACTTCAGTGGAATAGGCTTTGGTTATCTGAAGCACACCCATACTGGCAGAACGAAGTGAGCCAAGTTTACTCCCGCTATTGACAGCTAACTGTTCAGCTCTGACTCTAGCGTCTTTGGTGGCTGCGGCTAACATTTCAATCTTGAGATCGCTGAGCTTGGTATAAAAATATTGTGGCTCCAGGGATTGAAAATGCACACCTTTGTTTATCAATTCAGTTGATTCCCGGGCAATAGTAGCGATCTTATCCACCTGATTGGACCGAACCTCCACCTGCTGTTCAAGCTCATACCCTGAGACCTGATCAGTTGGCCTTCCCTGTGCATCCCGTCCATAGATACTTCTGGTTCTTATAGATGAGATCACAATCTCGTTCTCTGCAATCCCTTTGGAAACCAGATACTCCTTGACTAAAGACAGATCATGATCCAGAGCTTTGTAAGCCTCTACCAGCTCTGAGCCCCTGACCGAAAAAACCCCTTTCCAGACGATAAGGTCTGAACTTATCCTTTTCTCCGCATATCCTTTCACCGTGATAGTCTGATTGGCAAGCTTAACTCTGGTCACGGTGTTTGAAATTATGACTGTGGAAATAATTATCCCTATAGCTAAGCTAATCCCCAGCCATAAAGTTGAGTGAATCAAGGATGACTTTTCATTATTCAATTCTTCTCACCCCTTTCTAATTGTGGTGCCAGAAGTTACCTCCTGACTCCAAATAAAGCTGTGAAGCTGTCAGGTGGTAACACCTGACAGCACGTGAGGTCTACCTTATAACATTTTTCTGGCAATCCCGTTTCATTTCTTACTCTTGTTGTTTTGATATCAAATTTATCTATAAATTTTTCTTCAATTCTTTTAATTATTCTTGCTTCTAATCTTCCTGCCATTCATTTACCTTTTTGGAGTAATAACTGGTAGAATATAAGAGGAGTGCATTTAGATGTAAAGAAAAAAAAGACAGCCACAAGGGCTGTCCCTACGAAATCCTTCCTTGAGCGATCCTGAAAGGGTCGCGCTACATTTTTGGGGAGTGCAAGAGCTTACTCTTGCTTTTTTAAGCATCAGCAAGTTGATGCACTCCGTTTTTTTTAAAACTATTCACTAATCACTGTCTTTACGCTCCGCAGCATTTCTTATATTTTTTCCCGGATCCGCAGGGGCAGGGGTCGTTTCTACCTACTTTTTGTCCTACTTTTACCGGCTTGGGTTTGCCCGGGGCAATTTCTTCTGCCTGGTTAGTGGTGGAATAACCCATCCCGGCTGCTTCCTGATGAATCGCCTGCAACCTTTTTTCCGGCTCTTTTCTTCTTGCTTGCTCTTCTTTTTCCCTGACCTGAAGTTTATAAATTAAGGAGAGGGCTTCCTCATCTACCTTATCCACCATCTCCGCAAACATCTTGAAGGCTTCTTTTTTGTATTCTAACAGGGGGTCTTTCTGACCATAAGCTCGCAAACCTATTCCGGTTTTCAGCAAATCTAACTCGTACAGGTGCTCTTTCCACATCTCATCTATTGCCTGAAGCATGGCAAACCTTTCCAGCTGCCGCATTATATCAGCGCCATAAGCCTTTTCCTTATTCTCGTAAATCTCCCTAACCACAGAGGTGACCTTCTCTTTTAACTCAGCCTTAGTTAATTTAGGTATATCCTCGTCCTTGAATTTAAGCTCAAGTAAAAATATTCTTCTGAGTTCTTCTCTTAACCCGACCAAGTTCCAGTTTTCGGTATATTCATCCGGACCGGTGAACTGTTCAACTTTGCTTTCCACAACCTTTTCTATTAACCCTAAAACCTCTTCTTTCAGATCAGCGCCTTCCAATGCGGCTAACCTGCGATCGTAGATGACCTCCCTTTGCTGGTTCATCACGTTATCGTATTCTAAAAGATGTTTTCTTATGGCAAAGTTCTGTGCTTCGACCCTTTTTTGTGCTCTTTCTATTGCTTTGGTCACCATACCGTGCTGAATAACCTCGCCGTCTTGTACTCCTAATCGGTCCATTACTGAAGCAATCCGGTCTGAGCCGAAAAGCCTCATCAGGTCATCTTCCAAAGAAAGATAAAACCTGGATGAGCCAGGATCCCCCTGTCTTCCGCTTCTTCCTCTTAACTGCCGGTCTATCCTTCTTGCCTCATGCCTTTCTGTGCCCATGATGTGCAAACCGCAGGGGACATTTTCATAACATTTCAATTCCTCTAAATGAGGACACTGGTCTTCTCCGCTGCTTTCTTTAATTAGCCGACAATAAGGCGATTTTACCACACCCGGACCCAATTTTATATCCGTTCCTCTTCCGGCCATATTAGTGGCAATGGTTACGGTTCCGGCTTTTCCAGCCTGAGACACGATCTCCGCTTCCTGCTGGTGATATTTAGCATTTAAGACTGAATGTTTTATCCCCTCCCTTTTAAGCATGCGGGAGAGAGTTTCTGAGACATCCACTGAGACTGTTCCGACCAAAACCGGATGTCCTGCCTGGTGATACTCTTTTATCTCCTCGATTACGGAATTATATTTTTCCCTTTTGGTGCGGTAGACCACATCATTAAAATCAATTCTTCTGACCGGCTCATTGGTCGGGATTACGACCACATCTAATTTGTAGATTTCCCAGAACTCAGGTGCCTCAGTTACCGCAGTTCCGGTCATTCCGGCTAATTTCTGATAAAGCCGAAAGTAATTTTGAAGAGTGATTGTGGCTAAAGTTTGAGTTTCTCCTTCGACTTTTACCCCTTCTTTGGCTTCAATTGCCTGGTGCAGACCGTCGGAATACCTTCTCCCTGGCATAAGCCTGCCAGTGAATTCATCCACGATCAGGACCTTTCCATCCTGAACCACATATTCCACGTCCTTTTCAAAAAGAGAATAGGCTTTCAAAAGCTGGGAGATATTGTGAACTTTCTCACTTCTTTCCGCATGCAGTCTGTAAAGCTCCTCTTTTTTCTGAAGTTTTTGCTCGGAAGTAAGATCCGGATTTGAGTCTATCTCGTGAATACCTTCAGTAATATCCGGAATTACAAAGAGAGCCTGGTCCTGAGGAGAAAGCAAAGAGCGTCCCATTTCATTCAAGTTAGTGGAATTCTCCCTTTCATCGATGGAATAATATAGAAGGTCATCCAGCTCGCCGATTTTTTTATCCCGCAGAAAATCCAGCTCTACACCGGTGATTAATTTTTTTACCCCGGTCTCTTTCAAAAGCTTCATCAACTTTTTATTTTTAGGAGCACCTCGCTGAGCAGTTAAAAGCTTTATTCCAGCCTCGTATTCTTTTTCCTGTTTTAAAAGCTCCTCCCCTTCAGCTACCAACTTGTTGGCCAGAACTGTCTGTCTTTTTACCAGTTGGTCGACCAGAGGTCTCATCTCGTCGTATCTTTGTGTAGAGGAGCTGACCGGACCGGAGATAATCAAGGGTGTCCTGGCTTCATCGACCAGAACACTATCCACCTCGTCCACGATAGCATAAAAGAAGCCTCTCTGCACCCGGTCCTCAGCCCTGATTGCCATATTGTCCCTGAGGTAATCAAACCCGAATTCATTATTGGTTCCATAGGTGACGTCGCAGTTGTACTGGACTTTCCTTTCAGCATTGTCCATCTCATTCTGGATGCAGCCTACAGTCAGACCCAAGAACTTGTAGATTTCACCCATCCACTGGGAATCTCTTTTGGCTAAGTAATCGTTGACCGTAACTAAGTGGACACCCTTGCCAATGAGTGCATTCAGATAAATAGGCATAGTTGCAACGAAGGTTTTACCCTCACCAGTTGCCAATTCTGCAATTTTCCCCTGGTGCAGAACAACTGCGCCGATCAACTGCACGTCGAACGGAACCATATCCCATTCGATCTCAATCCCGCTGACCTCCCATTTTTTACCCAAAAGCCTTCTACAGGTCTCTTTGACCACCGCATAAGCCTCTGGTAGAATCTGGTCTAATATCTCCTGTTGTGCCTGCTTTTGCTCTTCTTCAGGGGTTCCCTCAGTCTGATAAGGATCTAAGTATTCTCTTATCCGCTGTTTAAACTCTTCGGTCTTGCCTTTTAACTCCTCATCCGAAAGGGGCTTATACTCCTCGAAAAAGGTGTTAATCTCCTCAACTATCGGCTTGATCTTCTTGACATCCCGCTCGTGCTTAGAGCCGAAGATTTTAGTCAATATATTTTCAGACATTTAATTATGCTCCTCTGGATTGCCCACATAAATACGAAATTTCTCCCAAAATATAGAAAACGGTTGGATTAAGCAAGGAAAAAGAGGAGGTCTTTGGAGTGCAAACCTTCAAGGTTTGCCCAGATGAATTTTTTTATTAACAACGAATTCAAGGTAAAGCTAAAGCTTAACACTCCAGTTCCCTCCGATAATTTATGCGCAAATCTCAAAAAAATCCTTGACAAATCTATCCCGGTTTTGTAATATAGTTTCAGAGTTTATAAACTTATAAACTCTGAAATTACTCAGAATTCAGTTTACAATTTTTTATTCCTAAGGAGGAAAGTATGAATACCTGGCTGCAGATTTTAAAACTGGCGCATATCCTTGGTTTTGTATTTATGTCCACTCCTCTTTTCAATCTGATTCTGGTGAATGAAAGAGCCGCTCTGAAAGCTCCACAAGCTTATCTCCCCTTAAGGTATATGGAAAATATCATAGGAAGAAATGCCAAAAGGTGTTATGTATTTCAGTTCACGGTCTTAATCAGCGGCCTGGGGCTGATTCTCTATACTGGTCCAGGATTGAAGTTGATTTTTACCGAGTGGGTGATCGGCTTGAAGACTTTAATCCTTTTTTTGATGATGGGCCTTTTATCTTATGTCCATTTCGGCATCCAGCCAAAGATAGAAAATCTATTAGCTGAAGTTAATTCGGATTCAGTTCCAGAGGAGATTCTCACCAAGCTGAAACCATTGCAGGGGAGGAGAAAAAAGCTTGCCTCATTTTGTCTTTTCTTAGTCCTGGTGGCTATAATCTTAGGGGTTCAGGTCTATTCACATTTTCCTATAAGTATAACTTTTATCCTGATAGCTTTGTCTGCACTTTTCACCTGGAGAGCTTTTAAATCACTTATGTCTTACGGATGGATCTAAATATGGAAAAAGAAATCTACGAACTTCATGCCAGCATCTGCCAGACACTGTCTAATCCGAAAAGGCTTGAAATCCTGAATACGCTACGGGAAAAGGAGATGCCGGTTAAAAAACTCAAAGAGATAACCGGTCTTTGCAAAGCCAATCTTTCTCAGCATTTAGCTATCTTACGTCAGAGGAAAATTGTCATCGCACGTAGAGTGGGAGTCAATATCTATTACCGAATTTCCAACCCTAAGGTGATTAAAGCCTGCGATTTGATGAAAGAGGTTTTATATGAGCAACTATCTAAAGAAGAAAAGCTGGTAAAAAAACTGAGAAGTAAAAAATAAGGAAACCCCTATGGAAAAGATAACCATCATAATCAACGATTCCCCTTATGGGACCGAGAAAGCCTGGAATGCTTTAAGGTATGCCCAAGCCCTATGTCTGGTTCAGACCGAAATAAATATTTTTCTGTTAGCCGATGCTATCTTCTGCGCTAAAAAAGGTCAGATCACCCCTGCTGGTTATTACAACCTGGAGAATATGTTAAAGGAACTGATCGGGCGTGGGGCAAAAGTCAAAACCTGTGGCACCTGTATGAAATCAAGAGGAATGAACACAGAAGAATTGCTGGAAGGAGTAGAAATCGGCAAAATGTTGGATCTGGCTAACTGGACCAGAGAGAGTCAGAAAGTGATAACCTTTTAAAAGTGCTAAAAAACTTTAGCTTGAGAACTCACCCTGAATCCCCCGCCGTTGGCGGGACAATCCTCTCTTGGAAAGAGAGGGACGTCGTTCCCCCCTTCTCTTTTTAAGAGAAGGGGCCAGGGGATGAGTTCGACTTCTAAGTTAATGAATCCTTTTTCTTGAGGACTTGCTGGATTTCCCGGATCAGCTTTTCCTGAGTCAGGATAAATCTCCTGGCGATAAGCCTGGCTATGTTCCTCATCAGCACGTATCCCAAATGGTTATCTGACTCGCAAAGCTCTATCAGCTCTTTGTGTCCCATCTGCAGAAGCTCCGAGTCCGTCACCGAATAAGCAGAAAGGGTATATCTGTAAGGCTCGGTCAAAGCAGACCAGCCCAGAGGCTCCCCTCTGCATTTTCTCTCTAAACAAATCTCATGGGAGATGTTCTGATAAGTCACCTGAAAACGAAGCTCGATCTCTCCCTCTTTCACTACGAAGAGGTGTTCCGCCGCATCGCCGATATTAAAAATCCTCTCCCCTTTATTGAATTTAGCTAACTGGGATATCTTTGTAATCTGCTGAAGCTCGTCCTCCCCTAACCCCTCAAAGATCCTGGATTGTTTCAATAACTCGTGCATCTTTTCTCCTCCTTAGCCTCTCTAAAAGAAAGATATACCTAAAATAAAAACCCTGGTTATGAAAAAGTCAAAGGTTATTTTCTACTAAATTGGTCTGGTTTCAAAAATTCAATATTTTTACAAGGATAGGGGTATGGTACCTCGCCTCTGGTGGGATCTCCCAGCAACTTTTCGCTCTCCTCTTATTTACTGCTCTTTGTTGGTCTCCAGACCAACAAAGAAAAATAATTTGGGTTCGATAAAACGAACCCCTACATTCGGAATTTGTAGCCCTCTACCGATCCCTGAAGGCTCGGCTACGCGGATGAATATCCACCTAAACAAATTACTGAAAACCGATTTTCTCTTTTTCCTTCTTAGGAAAATGAAATTCAAAAAAAGTATATAAAGCTTCTTTTAATATAGGTACATCTGCTCCCATTTCAAGAAACTCAGTTTCAGATTGATATCCTTCTGGACAATCATAAGATTTAAGATGTTGAATAGATTTAAGGATTATCTCATCATACTTCAATAGCTGTTTTGCTCTTGCCAGGATTTGGTTATAGTTTTCTGCGTAGGCTCTTAAACCCAATGAGATTCTTCGGTCTTTTGATTTTAACCCTTCTTCCAAGGCGCCAAGTTGCTTAGAAAGGAGATAAGCCTCTTTTGCGACATCGATTATTTCTTCTTCTTTCATCTTTCTATTCCTCCCTTACTTTACTCAAGCAAGGGTAAAAGCCTTGCCCTATGAATTTTGCGAGTGCATTGACCGTGTCAATGCAGGCATCCAAATGGATGCACTCCATAATCATAAAATCTAAAACTCCACCCGGCCTTCGATTGCATTTGCCAGAGTGGTAGTATCTGCATATTCCAATTCGCCGCCAGCCGGGATTCCTCTGGCGATACGGGTGACTTTGATTCCCAGGGGTTTTATCAGTTTGGCAAGATAAATGGCAGTGGCTTCACCTTCAACATTCGGGTTAGTGGCGATTATCACCTCTTTGACGTTCTCCTTTAACCTGGTCATCAGCTCTTTGGTTCTCAGATCATCTGGACCGATCCCGTCCAGAGGTGATAAAACTCCGCCTAACACGTGATACAGCCCTCTGTATTGATTGGTCTTTTCCAGGGCCAGAACGTCCTTCGGCTCTTCAACCACGCAGATTATACTTCTATCCCTTTTTGCATCCTTGCAGATGTTACAAGGGTCTTCTTCAGTTATGTTAAAGCAGACCGAGCAGTATTTAACTTTATCCTTGACATCTAAGATTGCCTGGGAAAGCTTCAAAGCCTCATCCCTTCTGAGCTTCAGGATATAGAAAGCCATCCTCTGGGCAGTTTTCCTGCCGATCCCGGGGAGCTTGGAGAGCTCTTCCACTAATCTTTCAACTGAATCAGTTAATTTTGCCATAAGATTCGTTGGTCTTGAACTTTTTGTAGTTGCTCAATTTATTGAGCTTTGTTTCTTAACCTTTCAGCCCGATAAATCGGGCAACTACAAGCTCCTCTTATTCCCTCTCCCTTTATGGGAGAGGGTTAGGGTGAGGGTCAAAAGCAATCTGACCCTCCTCTACGAGGAGCGAAGCCTCCGTAGGACCGTAAAGCTTTTAACGGCCTTTATCCCTCCCTATGAGGGAGGGAAATAATACTTAGAAAGGCATCCCTGGAATTTTCAGGCCGCCGGTCAGTTTTGCCATCTCGTCGTTTTGAATTTCCACCGATTTTTCCCGTGCTTGGTTCACCGCGGCTAAGACCAGATCCTCTAACATCTCCACATCCTCTTTATTCACCACTTCCGGGTCGATCTTTATCTCTAAGATCTCCTGCTTCCCATTAGCGATTACCTTAACCATCCCTCCGCCACTAGTCCCCTCTACTCTTTTATTTTCCAGCTCCTTCTGGACCTCCTCCATCTTAGCCTGCATCTTCTGAATCTGCTTCATCATATCCCCGAATCCTTTAGGCATTTTTCCCTCCACGATTACGAGCCGTGTTTACGGCTAAATTGGTTTCTTATCGATTATCTCCCCGCCTAAATTATCTATTATATCTTTAAGCCCTGGAATGTCCTGATAATGGAAATCACTCCTGGTAACAGGATCTTTCTGCTGAGAGTTCGTTTTCTTTTCGTTCAAAAGAAAATTTATCCTGAAATCACTCTGAAATACCTGATTCATTATCTCCCGAATTTCTTTCAGGTTATCTTTTTTTTCTACGTGTTTTTTGTGAAACTCAGTCCCGTTGGAAAATTCCAGGAGCAGAACCCCGTTGTCTAACGACACTATCTCTGCGTGACTCAAACAGCTCCAGAGAGAGGCTTTCCTTTCTTTCACTTTGCTCAAGACTTCTGGCCAGTTGGCTTTTAAGGCTTCCAGATTTAAGGAGAGACTGTTTTGATCAGGCTTCTTAAGGTTTTCCCCTGATTCAGGATTTTCATCCTGAGGCGAATCCTTTATCTGGGAGATTTCTTTTTTCGAGGGAAGTTTATACTCTGTTCCTCCACCTTCTGAACCCGCCTGTCCTAATCTTTCCAGAAGAGTCTCAATAGACACGGACGAATCCATTTTGATGAGCTTTAATAAGGAGATTTCTAAATGTATCCTCGGTTCAGTTGTCCTCTTCAAGGTATAATTGAGATCGACAATTATTTTTATCATCCTCAGAAGGTCTGTTTCCGAAAAACTCTCTGATTCCTTTTTATATCGCTCGATATAGTGTTCGGAAAGGTCAAAAAGCCTTTCTGACTCTCCGCCAACTTTAGCCACTAAAAGGTTTCTCAGATGCTCCAAAATCCCGGCAACTAACTCCTGCAAATCCACGCCGGAATCGATCAAGCTTTCCAACAGCTCCAGACCCTTTTTGCTCTCCTTTTCGAGAATGATTTTAGTGAGGTCAAAGTAAATCTCCTGCTCAACCAAACCCAGGGTCTGGTCAACTATTTTTTTCGTTATCTTCTTCCCGCCAAATGCGATCATCTGGTCCAGAAGGGAAAGGGAATCCCTGAGACTTCCATCAGCTTTGCGGGCTAAGGTATAGATGGCCTCCTTTTCCATCTCCAGACCTTCTTTCTGGGAGATGGTCGAAATAGTCTCGACCAGGTCATTAAAAGGGATTCTTTTGAACTCAAAGCGCTGACACCGGGAGAGTATGGTGGCAGGGACTTTCTGAGGTTCTGTGGTGGCGAAGACGAAGACCACATTGGCTGGCGGTTCCTCGATGGTCTTCAGCAAAGCATCAAAAGCAGAGTCTGAGAGCATCTGCACTTCATCGATTATGTAGACTTTATATTTGCCCCTTACCGGTGCATATTTAACCCCTTCGATTATCAGACCCCTGATATCTTCTACCTTGCTCTTGGAGGCGGCATCCATTTCAAAGACATCTATGCTTCTGCAGGCATTTATCTCCTGACAGGCAGAACACTGGTTGCACGGCTCTGAGGTGGGGCCTTTTTCGCAGTTCAAAGCCTTGGCTAAGATTCTGGCTACAGTTGTTTTGCCTGTTCCCCTGGGCCCGGAAAATAGATAAGCATGAGCAATCCTCTTTGAGTTTATGGCATTGACCAGAGTGGTGACAACATGTTTCTGATCCACTACTTCCCCAAACCCCATGGGCCTGTATTTCCTCGCCATTACCAGATAGCTCATTTTTTTTTCCTTCTTCCTTTTTCCTTTTTCTTTTCTTACTATAAACCATCCACCATCAACTACCCCCCAGAATTCGCCTGTGGCGAATTCTTCTCCCGTGCACCCACCTTTGATCCCTCACTCCAAGGAGGTTCGGACGCAGTCAAGCTCCAGCCAGGTTTCCTTACGGCACACTCAGGTATTCACTTACCGCTGTTACCTTCCGGTCCTGACGGGGTTAGGTGAGCCTGGGTTGCGCAAGACCTGACCTTCATCGCCTCTTACCCCTCCCCTTTCCCGGAGGAGAAGACCTCAGGCGGGGATTCGACCCCGGTAAAGCGGGTTCCGGGCTACAGGGCACCGCTAACTCCCCATCTAGCACGGGAAAAGGAGGTCTAATCTTCGATTAGACCTCCTGGTAATTGGTTAATAGTTCATGGTTCATAGTAAAAACTACTTAATCGAGTTGATTAAAGCACTGATAGACTTTGCTAACTTTAAGCAACTATTACTCAATTCCGCAAATTGATTTTCAGAAATATATCTGTTGTCAAAGGCCAGAGAAAGTATAGGCACGCATTCGTAAACTGAACCTCTGGATCTTCTTAAGAAGTTCTTAAACTCGGTTTTAGTCAAACTACTCCCTTCTGCAATATTTAAACAGATAGACAAAGCTGCTCTTCTTAATTGAGAAGTTATACTGAAAAGCTCATCTTTCGGGAAACTCTTTGTCAACTTATAAACCTGCTTTGAAAAACTTAAAGAGTCTTGATAAACCCTCAACTTCTCAAACCCAAACTTCTCCTCATTATTCATTTGTTTTCTTTACTACCCACTAACCACTATGAACCAACCACCAGCGAATCCACCTTCGGCGAGATTCGCTGGAGCAGAGCGGATTCGAACCGCCGACCTTCTCGTTGCGAACGAGACGCTCTCCCAGCTGAGCTACTGCCCCATGTAAAAACAGGTATCTGGTTAATGGTTCGTAGTTCATAGTTAAAAAACAAAAAATTACAGGAAAAGCAAATTATCTTACGGGTTCAAATATCACCTAATCTGTGGAAAAAATCAAGAAGATTTTAGTTTATTTTTTGAGAGTAAAATGACCGAAGGGCTAGTCAGGACAGATGCCCTGCACCAGACATCTTGAGAAACTGTTTTACATTGGGAACTCACCCTATATCCCTCTCTTAAAAAGAGAGGGACTAAAACCCCTTCTCTTTTTAAGTCGAAGATCCCGCCAAAGGCGGGGAGAAGGGGCCAGGGGATGAGTTCGACAGGAGTGAGACGAAGAACCAAACGATTGGCGAGACATCTTCACAAACCGGAACTCACCCTATATCCCTCTCTTAAAAAGAGAGGGATTTTCTTCTCCCCTTCTCTTCTTAAGAGAAGGGGCCAGGGGATGAGTTCAGCTATAAAGCTAATGCGCTATTGTCAGCGGAAAGAACTCTAATTTTACAACTGAGGAACTTTATTATTTTCTGCCTTTTGTAGTTTCTTATAAAGGTACAATGGATAAATTACACTGGTGTACAAGATAACCGGAACAAGAATTACAATCAGGGTAAAGAACAGGTTTACTTTTAAAAGAGAGAGGATGATTATGATTATCCCTGCCAGAACAAAAAGCCAGCCGGAGAGTCTATGGGTCTTTTTCCAGACAATCTCCGAGGCTAAAGTCCACGGAGAGCGAATACCAAAAAAGAAATTTCTGGGAAGTTTGGGAAGATAATTCCCCAGAAATATGAACAGAAGTCCAAAACCAATCCCGTAAACGCTTCTGTCCAACCTTCCCTCCTTTGCGGAGAATAGCTCCAGCAGATAAAAGAAAAGGAAAAAAAGTAGGGCAAAATCTCGAAACATCAGGAAGACATTATACTTGTTCTGAATCCTTTTCCAGAAAGGATCGATGAAAGGGATGAAGGTCAAAAGCAGGTAAATGAATGCCGCTAAGCCTAGATTCAGCCAGACCACGTGCGATTTTGGGGAGTACTTATCCGGTATCCCATTGAGATTAAAATGTGAAGGAATCCTCTCCTGCAAGGTCGGGTAAAAATAGATCGACAGGGTTACAAACAGTGCAATGATGACAAAGGGAAAAATCTCTCTCTTTACGTTCCATCTCATAATCTTACCTCCTCTTGATGAATTTAGTCATATATTCTATCGCCATCTGGAAAACGCTCATATTAAGCGAATATTTTATGAATTGCCCTTCTCTTTCCCCGGTGATCAGATTTGCCCTTTTCAAAATGTCCAGATGATGGGAAAGCGTGGGTTGAGCTATATCAATTTTTTCCAGAATCTCTGAGGGCGACATATCCTTCCCCTTCAATAAATCCAAAATCTCCCTCCGGGTGGGATCAGAAAATGCCTTAAACAACTCACTCAGGTCTTTCATATTTATAATATCGGACAAGAAAATTCAATCAGCTTATCCACATATTTACATATATACATATAACTAAGCATTTTTATTTGTCAAGTATTTTTTTAAAAAAATTAAGATGTGAGGTAAAAATGGAAGAGTGAAGCCTTTCGCTACATCTGCTCCCATTAAGGTATTATCTGGATTTTTCCTGGCTCATTTTCTCTTCCTTCTACTTCTATTTTCACCGGAAAGAATCTTTGAGTCACCCAGATACTGGTCAGAAGGTGCTGGCTTACCCTGGAGACAGAGAAATTTGATTCTCCCTGGGCAAAAGCCAGAAAGGGTATAAGCTGGTCAGCTAAATGTTCTTCAACTGCACCTGAGGTTTTCATATAATCCAGAAAACCCTTACAGGCTTCATCTGAAACCTGTTCAGCCTTTTTTCCAATTTCTCCTAAGGAGCTAAAACCAGCTAACGAATTCTCGTAAGAGGCTAAGAGAAAAAAGAAAGTCCCTTTGCCTATGGACGGTGCTTCAAGGACTTCAATCTTTAAATCGAAATTATTCTCTCCCAACATTTTTTCCGTTTCCTGTTCCTGCCTTCGAGCTATAGAGAGCGGTAAGTTCGAGACCACAGATAGACCTGAAAGACTCAATAGTTTTCCCCTCTCCATTAAATTCAGCGGTTTTATTTTCTCAACTGGTCTTATATTACATATGACCTCGCCTCCACCCTTAGGATACCAGCCCCATTTTCCTATCCCTAAAGAAAGGCTCAGACCTAATTTACTGAGCATTGGAAAAAGAACTCTTTGAAAATAGGTCGCCGGAGGGCTGAACGGCACATGAGTACCTCCTCTTAATCGGAGTTCAGAGGAAACCAGAGCAAAGCTCAGAGGTAAAAGTATCGACTGAAGAACCAGGCAGACTGAACCGGCAGTCCCCACATCGAAAAAAAGATTCCCTCCTCTTATTTTCTTCGGAGAAAATCTCAGCACCTGAGATTTAAGGCTATCACCTTCTACTTCAGCCTCAGAGATAGCTTTTGCCGCTTTGACACAGGTGAGATGCTGGGCTTGCAGCCCCGGAATTTTTCTTCGCTTACGGATATTGTAGATTTCGATCTCTTTTTGCAGAACGCAGGATAAGGCTAAAGCAGTCCTAAGAATCTGCCCTCCACCCTCGCCATAACTCCCATCGATTTTTATGGTCATGCCTTTGCAGTCGCCATTTTGAACTCATCCCCTATCCCCTTCTCTTAAGAAGAGAAGGGGAAAAAAGTCCCTCTCTTCCTAAGAGAGGGATTCAGGGTGAGTTCGAATTTACGATCATCTTGCCTCTCATATCTTGGTCCTGTAACCACAGACTTCAGTCTGCGTCGAAATGCCACATCGTTACGGGCGATTCAATCCACATTCCGCAATCAGTAGATTTCGGCCACCTTTAACTTCCGCCACCATTCACACAAGACCTTTAATTGTGCCCTTAATAAAGTAAGAAGTTTTCTGATTGTCAACTGAGAAAAAAGCAGTGGCAATTCATGTCCGTTTGGATCCATCCGGAAATTGTCCCTATAAAAAATGAACAGACAAGATGTCTGTTCCACCACTGTTAAAAGCTGAGGCAGGACATGTCCTGCCCCTACAAAAAAAATCGAGCGAGTCAAAGGCTCTCTCACCCTGTATTCTGTCTACTGTCTACTGTTTGCTTTCTTAACCTACGCGGGCAGTTCTATCAACTGGTCTTCGTATCCATCGTAGAAATCATGGCAGGTCAAAAGGAGAATCTGGTATTTTTTGGAAAGAGACTTTAAAAGCTTCAGCGCATTTTTCCTTCTATGTTTGTCAAAAGTAACAAAAGGATCATCCATGATCACCACCGGATTTTTATCTTCGGAGATCAGATTCAACAAAGCTAGCCTGCAGGCAAGGTAGATCTGGTCCAAGGTTCCACGGGAAAGGAATTTCTGCGGGTCTACCCAATCTTTCAGTTTGTCCGAAAAGACCTCAAATCTGAAGCTTTCCTTATCAAACCTGACCTGGCTATATTTTCCAGCAGTCATCTCCTGTAAGAGCTTAGAGGTTTCCTCCTCCAGAGTGCCAACACAGGTATCAATCACTTTTCTCCTCGCCTCTTCCAGGGTCCCCTGAATAATCTCGTATATTTCCAGCCCTTTCTGGAGCTCCATCAAGCTCTTATGAGTATAATCTAACCTTTCCTCCAAGCTTGCCTCTAACTCCGCCCCGCATTCAGCCATCTCCAGCTCTTTTTTCAGAGCAATAGTTTTTATTTCTAAGTTTTTCTTCTTCTCCTCTATCTCCCTGACTTCATTCTGGAGCTGTATTAGCTCTTCCCTTTTCAGGATGAATGGCTTTAAATCCCTGGTCTTCTCATCCCATAAAGCTAATTCCCTGGTCACGTCTTTGAGCTCGCTTTCCAGGTCCCGGGCATTCCTTCCACCCAACCAGCCCTCATACCTGGAGAGCTCGTTTTTTATCTCCCGCTCAATGTCCCGGTAATGGTCATAATTTTCTCTCAAGACCTGAGAGGAGACCAGATTATATTTGCTCAAAATATTCTTGGCTGAGGTCGTCAGTTCATAAGAATCTCTTTCCAGCTCCTGAAGCCGGTTTCTCTTCTGTTCTATCTGCTGGGAGTAGAAATGTCTTTCGCTTTTCTGGGCAAGGAGCTTAAATACGGAGACCAGTAGCAGAATGAAAGTAAAGCCAGCCCCTCCCCACAACACAGGCTTCAGGAAATAAGCCAGAAATCCGAATAAAAGGGTCAAGCCCAGAGCAGACAAAGCTAATATTTTTAAAGTCCGATTATTGGAGGAAGCCATAAGCACGCTTTTAAGCTCCTCTTCCTCTCTCACCCATTCATTCTTTTTTTCCTCCAGGAAAGCAAGCTTCGCCTCTAATTCATCTATTTTGTCCTTATCCTCCTTGCTTACTGCAATATATTTTGAAGCCTCCTCCCTTAGTTTGCGCACCACCCTTTCAGAATTCTGGGTCTGCTTTATACGGGTATTTAAATCGTGAAATCTTTCTTCTAATTCTCTTTGTTTCTCCTCTAATCCTGAGGCAGCTTCCGCTTTTTCTAATAGCTCTTTTTTAACCTCTGACTCTTTGCTTATTTTCCCCAGCCTGGAGGAGCTTTCCGTTAACTCGCTCTGGCTTTCCCTCATCTTCTTGTTCTGATTCCTGACTTTTTCCAACTCGTAAGTTAGCTCTTCCCTGTCCTTCTCGTATTTCTGAATTATTCCCAAGTTCTTGGTCCCGACTTTCTTAAGCTCCCCCATTTTTTCCTTTATGTGCTCTATGATCTTGGAGGCTTTTACCTTCTCCTCTCCCCCGGTTACCAGGCTTTCTAACTTATCCTTGATGGCTTCTACGCTTGAATCCAGACGGGAGATCTCATCCTGCTGCACGCAGGCAGTAGCTAAAAAAACCTCTTTAGTCGGAATCCCTATTTTCTGGTTTATAATCTCCTCAATACTTTTTTTGTCCTCCCAGCTCTCTCCGCTTGGAGTCTTGGAAAGTTTAAGAAAACCAGAGTCAAAATCCTTCTCCAGTGAATAAGAGTTCCCTTCTGCCTCGAAATCCAGCTTCATCTCAAAATCTTTCTGGAAACCCCAGGAGGTCTTGTCCTTCAGCTCTTTCTTTGTAGATTTGGGATCATCGTACAGGGCACAGGTCAAAGCCTCGACCAAGGTGGACTTACCAGCCTCGTTATCCCCTTTGATCAGGTTAATCCCCTTACTTAACCTGATCTCGAACTTGTCGAATTTGCCAAATCGTTTTAAACCTAACTTTTCGACTCTCATCTTTTAAATCCCTTCTTTGCCGCTCAAGTAAAGATACCCCAAGATCTTCGCCTGCTGATATTTCTCCCTGTTCTCTTCATTGGCCGAACTTATCTTCTCCTCCATAATCTTTAAAAATTGTCCGGTGACAGTATGCTGAGGGAGATTTTTGCTCGAGATATCTGAGTTAAGCGGCTGAGGCATCTGTTCCAATTCCAGGTGCAGAAACTGGTCATCTAAAACTTCTTTTAATCTGGAGAAATCCTGCTCTCCTGATCCAGGCTCGGAGAACCCCTTTAATCCCAGGTTTTCCTTGAACCTGACTTTTAGGATATTCTGCTCACCCTCATATTTTTCGATCTCTCTTAAAAGCTCGGATGGGTTTTTGAATTTATCTAATTCAAGTTCCATCTCCTGCCACTTGAGCTCCCCGGTCTTAATTTTTTCTACCCTTGGCAGACCTTCGTTTAACTCAATTAGCAAGACATTCCCGGAATCTTTTTCCCCGAATTTAAGCTGTTCCGGAGAGCCGGAATAGTAAGTTAAAGGTTTCTTGCAGACCTCTTGAGTTGAATGCCAGTGCCCCAAAGCGACATAATCGAATCCGCTTTTCTCCAGTTCTTCTAAAGTAATGGGAAAATCATCCTCCTGGCTTTTTGAAGGTATTTGAAATGAACCGTGAGCCAGCGCGAGATTAAATCTTGAGTTGAATTCTTGATTCAAAGCAGGCAGTGGACTTTCCCCACCTCTGTTTGACCGGTTCGGCCTGCCGTATACGGTTACTCCTAAATCCTCAAAAAAGACAAAAGGGTTTTCCTCGTCCACCAGAAGATGGAAATTAGGAGGAACCAGGCTCGGCTCGATATTCCGGTAAATGGAGCTATTGTCATAGCAGTCATGGGTCCCCGGGACCAGACAGACGTGTATTTTGCCCAATCTGGCGAACTCACCCAGGATAAATCCCAGGGTAGCTCTGGAGATTTGATTGGAATTGAAGAGGTCACCTGCTACGAGGAGCAAATCAACATTTTTCTCCAGGGCTAAGTCTATGACCTTCATAAAAGTTTTCTTAAGTTGTGCCCTGACCCGGTCACCACTCCTGCCCAAACCTGAGAACTTAGCCCCTAAGTGTATGTCTGCTGTATGTAAGATTTTAATCATTTTCTCTTGTTAAGAAGGTATAGTTTTACCGAGAAACTCCAGTTAATCTTATCGGCTGAAAAGGAGAAATTGTTTAAGATTTTTTCAGAGGTAGGGGCGAGGTTTCCTCGCCTGATAGGTCATAGGTTATAGGTGGTAGGTTGTAGGGACAGGTTCATGTCCCTGTCATTCCAAAAAATGGCAGGTCCAAGTATAAGCCTAGTAAGGATAAAAAATGATTATGAGGACCGTTGTAAACGGAACTCACCCTAAATCCCTCTCTTAGAAAGAGAGGGATTTACTCCCCTTCTCTTCATAAGTCGAAGATCCCGCCCTTCGACAGGCTCAGGGTGGTGAGCGAAGTCGAACCGCCAAAGGCGGGGAGAAGGGGTCAGGGGATGAGTTCAAAATCGCAGACTAAAGTCTGCGGCTACCAAAAAAATTGTTTTTCCCTTGAACCCTTTAACCCTTTAACCCTATTTCCTTCTTAATTTCGCCACCGCTTCTATGTGATAAGTCTGTGGAAACATATCAACCGGCTGGACTTTTTCCAGAATATAATCTTTTTCAGCTAAAACCTGCAGGTCACGGGCTAAGGTGGTTGGATTGCAGGAGACATATACGATTTTTTTAGGTTTGATTTCAAGCATTGAAGAGATTACCTTCTTATGCATTCCACCTCTGGGCGGGTCAACCACGATGACCTGCGGTGAGAAGCTCTCCTGAACCAGTGACAATAACACGTCTTTCGCTTCTCCCAAAAGAAACCGGCAGTTCTTTACGGAATTAAGCTCTGCATTTCTAAACGCATTTTCCACCGAATCTTTGACTGACTCTATCCCGGTAACGCGTTTTGCCTTTTGAGCCAAGAAAAAAGAGATAGCACCTGTACCTGAGTATAAATCTAAAACTTCCTCTGAGCCTTCTAATTCCGCATAATCCGTGACTATGTCAAATAGCTTCTCTGCCTGTTTGGTATTGGTTTGAAAAAAAGAGTTGGCTGAGATTTCAAAATTGAACTTACCTAATTTTTCCTGAATAGTCCCTTTTCCCGCTAAGACCTCTTCTTCCTCTCCAAATGCGATATCGGCAAATTTAGTATTTATATTCCGAACCACCATTTTTATCTGAGGGAAGCTCTTCATAAGTTCAGAAGCAAGTTTTTCCGCTTGCTTGAATCCGCCTGAATATGTTACCAGATTAACCATAATTTCTGATTTATTCATACCTTCCCTGATGGCTAAATATCTCAAAAAGCCGGTATGCTCTTTAGGGTCGTAAGGAATAAGCTCCTCTTTTGCGCAAAAATCCCTTACCCACCAGACTATCTGGTTTGAAAGCTCGGATTGAAGATGACACTTTTGAAGGTTAAATACCCTTTTAAAATCTTCATAGGGATGTAAACCGAGGATAAGTTTTCCCTCAAGGTCTTTGCCAAAGGAAAACTCCATTTTATTGCGGTAAAAATATATCTCATCTGAACGGATTATCTTTTCAGTCTCGAAATCTGAAAAGCCGCCCAGATGTCTGAGCGACTCCCTGACTGTTTTTTCTTTGTAGATAAGCTGAGCCTCATAATCAAGATTTTGCCAGGTGCATCCCCCGCACAAACCAAAATGAGAGCAGACTGGTGCAATTCGTTTTTCTGAGCTTTTCAGAATTTCAACTACTTTCGCTTCAGCAAAGTTCCTTTTTTTCTTTTCGATTTTGACTTTAAGAGTATCTCCGGGAAGACCCCCTCTTACCAGAACTACCAACCCGTCCAATTTGCCCACCCCTTTGCCACCATAGGCCAAATCCGTGACTGAAACTTCAACAATGTCTCCTTTTTTCAGCGGCATGAAAGTGTTAAGTCTCTCTACAAATAGATCAGAATTTAACAACCCGAATTTGGACCACGCATTATTTCTAACTTATTCTTTCGTTGCTGTCGGGTTAAAAAGAGTTCATAGGAATGGGGCGACTCTGCCTTCATTTCGTCATAACAATAAAGGGCGAGGGAACCTCGCCCCTACAAATTCTGTGCCTCATCCTATTCGCAACAAGAACTCCCGCAATAAACCTGAAAGAGAGTCCTTTCGTTATCTCTCAACTTATCTCTGTGTCTTTCAGATAACTCAACAACCCACCTCTCTCAGTTATCTCTAATTCCAATCCGGAAAGAGGATGACCGGTTATGCTTTTACTTGTGGATAGATTCTTGACTTCGCCGGAGAGGATATCTATTTCCAGCACGTCTCCGGTCTTGACGATTTTGGATATGCCCGGGCATTCCAAAAGAGGAAACCCTAAATTTATAGCATTCCGGTAAAAAATTCGGGCAAAGGAATCTGCGACTACACAACTCACTCCATTTTCCTTTAGGCAGACAACCGCATGCTCCCTGGACGATCCGGTGCCGAAGTTCTTGCCAGCTACAATTATATCTCCGGGTCTGACTTCCTGACTGAATTTCTCGAAACCCGGCACAAACTCCATCGCATGTTTTTTCATCTCCTTCGGATCAGTCAGAGGGAGATACTGCCCATGATAGATCTGATCTGTGTCGATGTCATCTCCAGCCACCCAGGCTTTGCCTTTGAATTTAGTCATCATCTTTTTTCTCCATTTTTCCTGACTCTTTGGATTTGCATTCCTGCTCACAGGTTTTACATTCACCTTCGCAAGGCTCGATATGAATTGAGATTTCTGATGAACCCAGCCTTTCCTTGATATCGTTTTCCAGATGGTCGCAGAGTTTATGAGCATCTTCGATTTTTATGTCCCCCGGCACGACCAGATGAAGGCTGATCAGTTTGGAGCCCCTGATCCTCCTGAGAGTCAAATCATGAAATTCCACGAAGTCGGCGAAGTGCTGATTCAGTATCTCATACACAATCTTCTTTTCCTCTTCTCCATCCCTCAGGAGATCAGCCTTATCTTCCAGAAATCCTGCTCCCTCTTCCGGCTCTGTGTGGACCACCACGTCGGAATTCGGCAGCAGCTCGGAAATTTTATCCTCTATCTGAGTGGTAACCTGGTGAGCTTTTTCTAAAGAGCTGTCCTTTTCCAGCATTACGTTCATATCCAGAAAATAGTGATTACCTGCTCTTCTCAGCCGAAGTCTGGAGATAGAACTGACCTGGGGAATTGCTTGAATCATTTCCTTGATTTTCTGGTCTAACCCTTCTGGTGCTCGATCTAAGAGCACATCTACCGTTCTCTTACCCAATTTCCAGGAAGCACGCAGGACCAATAAAGCCACACCCAGAGCTGCAAGCGGGTCAGCTACCGGTAAGCCAAACTTAACAAAAACAAGCCCTAAGATCACAACCAAGGAACTAAAGATATCGCTCTGAAAATGCAGGGCATCTGCTTCCAGTGCCTGGCTTTGATGCTTTTTAGCCATTTTAGCGAGAGCTCTGGATCTGGAGAAGTCAACCACAATTGCAATAACGAGCACCACAAAGCTTATGGGGATGACCTTGATCTCAACTGGTTTGAAAAAACGTTTGATGCTTTCGATGATTATCCAGGCGCAGGTTATAAGGAGCAAAATTGCCTCTAACAGAGCTGAGAGATTTTCAAATTTACCGTGTCCATAATGATGTTCCGCATCCGCAGGTTTGTCAGATCGCTTTACCGTAAAATAAGTCATTGCCGCGGCCACCATGTCTAAGCCAGAGTGAGCCGCCTCAGAGATTATCCCCAGGCTTTGAGTGATAATCCCAACCACCAGTTTGGTAAGGGTCAGGAAAACGGCAGCTAGAAGGGAGCTGAAAGCGACGCTCACTTTCTCGTGATGTCCTTTTTTCTCGATCTCGTTCAAATTTTTCTCTTTTCAGAATTATTCTCTTATGAAACCAATATGTAGAACTTGAATTTATTTGTCAAACAAATTTGAAAAAAAGTAGGGGCACGGCGTGCCGTGCCCCTACCCCTGTCTACTGTCTACTGCCTACTGTCTACTTTTTTAGCTTTTTCAGTCTTTCTCTTGCATCTGCAATCTCTGATATCCCCGGATCAGCATTTTTCCAGATGTCGAGAAATTCTTCATATTCTGCGATAGCCTTATTGTTCCAGCCCGATTTTTCGTAAGCCAATCCTAAAAGATAATAAGCCTTAACTGCCCAGATAGGATAGGTTGGTCTTGTCTCATCATATCTTGAAAGGGTTTTCTCCAATTCTGTTACCGCCTCACCCAACCTGCCTGCTTCCAGATAGGCTCTGGAGAGGAAGTATAGCGCCCCAAAAAAAGGAGTTGATGCTTCCTTAACGCTCTTCTCCAGATAGGCGACTGCATTTTTTGAATTCCCCTTAATCAGTTCGACCACTCCTGCTGCCATCCAGTACTCGGCCATTCTGTCTTTATTCTTTACCTCAATATCTTTTTTCAAAGAGCCGAGGACCTCCTCAGCTTCCTTGGTCTTCCCATCGATCGCCAGGCATATCGCATAGATATTGCGCAACTTAACTGGATCATTGGGAGCAATCTTCATGTAAATCGCTCTCATAATATCAATTTCCTTCAAAGCCAGGTCCGGACTTCCACTTTCGAAATAGATTAATGCCTTTTCCATATACTTTATAAAACTCTGCTCTCCTTCGGCCTGTTCCATCCTGTCTGCGGCAATGCCATCGTCCAGGACCTTAAGAGCTTCCTTAAACTTACCTTGATATAACGGGATAAGAGCCAGATAAGTCCTCCCTCCGGAGCGGATATCTTTTTCGCTGCTGGAGGACAGTACTTTATAACAGCTTTCAGCTTGCGGGTAGGCTCTTTTGAAAAGATACATATGTCCCAGCTTCGCCAGGGATGCATAAAAATCTGGTTTTATCTCCAAGGCTTTTTTGTAAGATTCGATCGCCTGGTCGATCTTGCCGTTGTAAGCGTACAGATCAGCTCTCGTATCATAAGGGTTGGCTTCGTCCGGAGCTAAGGAGATATATTTATTTATCGCCCAGATAGATTTCTCAAAATCGCCCATATCGTTATAATTATAGGCAAGCATATTATAGATTATTTTATAAAGAGGGTCCATTTCTATAGCTTTGTTAAAATAACGAGCCGCTTCCTCATACTGTCTAAGACCTCGATAATAAATCGTTCCTAACCAAAAATAGGCCTCTTTCTCATCTGGATAGCGTTCTATTATCTTCTGTATCTCTTTAATACCTTGTGTTATATTTCCGGATATAAAATCCTTCAAACCTTTTATATAAAGTTTTTCCTTCTGACTGACTTTGACCGAGTATTTCTTTGCTTTATCAATAAATCTCCTTTGTTCCTCTCCTTCATTCATTACCGCTAACCTGAGATAGGCCATGGCAAAGGTTGAAT
>JAUYBY010000014.1 GCA_030692925.1 Candidatus Zixiibacteriota bacterium
TGGAAAAAGTAAAACATTCAAAGAAGGTCTGTTTAACTGGGCAGTAAAACAAGGGATAATAAATTTTGAAGACCCGGCTTTTTATGATACAATTTCACATCAAATTGTTTATAGAGTTTTAGGTAAAATACTATTTTATCAGACCCTTCGGAAGTTCAGAGCAGACCTCCCAAAATTAGACCTCTCAGGATTTGGTGTAGAAAAAGCCAATGAAAAACTCCAAGAGTTTTTTGAATTAGCCAGACAGATTGATTACCAAGCAGTTTTTGAGAAAGATATTACAGATGATGTGCTATTTCCTTCTTCGGCAATAGATGTTCTGGTTAAGCTCATTAATGATTTAAATCGCTTTAACTATTCCCATATGCCTCCTGATGTTATTGGGCAAGTTTTTGAAAAGCTTATCCCCGCTGAGGAAAGACACGCTTTAGGGCAATATTTTACAAGGGAAGAATTGGTCGACTTAATCAATGCTTTCTGTGTAAGAAGCAAAGATGATAAAATCCTTGATCCTACTTGCGGTACAGGAACTTTTCTTATCCGGGCTTACGACAAGATGAAAATTTCTGGGCAAAGAGACCATAAAAAACTGGTATCCCAACTTTGGGGAATTGATGTTGCACCTTTCCCGGCAGAGCTTGCCACTATCAATCTTTATAGACAAAACATAGAAGACTATGCCAATTTCCCTAAAATCGTTAGAAGTGATTTCTTTGAAGTAAAACCAGAACAGATCTTCAAGTTCCCTGTTCCTAAACCTACAGGCGATATAGGTCAAATGGTAGATGAGAAATTGCCTGAATTCGACGGAGCAGTGGGTAATTTCCCTTATATCCGACAGGAGTTAATAGAAAAAAGATTGCCAGGCTATAAGAAAAAAATTGAGAATGTAATTTTTAACGACTGGAAAGATGATTACCGCGATCTTTTTGATAACGGCAATGTTAAAATATCCGGGCAAGCTGATATTTACACTTACCTTTTCTTCCATACAGCAAGATTTGTAAAAGATGGAGGGAGATTAGGAATCGTAACCTCCAATGCCTGGCTGGATGTTGCCTATGGATATGCTCTTCAGAAGTTTTTCCTGAAAAATTTTAAGATAATAGCCATCATAGAATCCCGATGTGAACCCTGGTTTGAAGACCCTTCGGTTAATACTATAGTAACGATTTTGGAAAGATGCAAAAATAAAAATGAAAGGGAAAATCACTTAGTCAAGTTTGTTAAGCTGAAAAGGAAATTAAAAGAGCTTATCCCCTGGAATATGAAGTTGCAAGCTACAGAGCGTTGGGGTTGTTTAGAGGCGATTGTTTATAAAATTGAACAGGCGGGGAGACAACATATAAAGTTTGATAAAAAGAAAGCATTTATTGACCTTAAAGGGATTGCCACCGAGGAAGATAAAAATTTTAGGATCAGAGTTATAAAACAAAGTAAACTATTGGAGCAGGTAGAGGCTTCAGGAAAAACCGTAAAATGGGGTCAACATCTAAGAGCACCAGAGGTTTATTTTGAAATCTTAGAAAAATGTCATGATAGATTAGCCCCTTTAGAGGAGGAGATTGCTAATATAAGGCGTGGGTACACTACCGGCATAAACCAGTTTTTCTATCTTACTAAAGAGAAAATTGAGCATTGGGGTATAGAAAAAGAGTTTTTGGCACCTTTATTTAAATCGCCAAAAGAATCTGAATCAATACTCATCGACCCTAAGGATTTAAGTAATCATGTATTCTTGTGTAATCTAACTAAAAAAGAACTTCGTAGGCGCGGAAAAAAAGGGGCACTGAGTTATATCAAGTGGGGTGAAAACCAAGTAACACAGGAAAGAAAGGGTAAGGGAGGAGGGATCAGGTATCCAGAAGTGCCTACTGTAAAGGACCGAGAGAATTGGTACTCCTTGCCAATCTATGAGTTAGGTCAAATATACTGGACTAAATCTTATGATAATACTTTTATACAAAGATTCAGCAAAAAACCACTCTTTGCAGATCAAAGAGTTTACCAACTCATTGCAAAAAAAGGCATAAATCCAACGTTATTAGCTGCGGTCTTAAATTCTTCAGTTTTTTTCCTCTTTATTGAGTTAATTGGTCGAGCAACTCTTGGCGAGGGTGCACTTGATACTACCGTAGAGGAGGCACAAGAATATATTTTATGTCCAAACATTAAACAATTTGCGAAGAATAAAGCTGAAGAAATCATTTCTTCTTTCACATCTTTACTCAAACGTCCCATCAAGTCCATTTTTGAAGAAGTCAAGATGAAAGACCGGCAGAAATTAGATAAACTGGTTTTAGAGGCTTTGGGGTTAGACTCTAAGAAATATCTTAAACCCATTTATGATGGACTGTGTGCATTAGTAGAAGAGAGAATTGGCTTAGCTAAAATGAGGAAGAACGCCAAAAATTCAGTTTACAAGAAAGATGTTGAGAAATTGAAAGAAAGTATACTTGAGGAAATTTTACCAGAAGGAGCTAAGAACTTTCCAGAAGAATTCATCGATTCAGTTTATTTTAAAGATTCAAAAGAAATCTCTATCACCGGAAAACCTTTAAAGCTTGGGCATTTCTTTATGGGTTTACAGGAGGTTATTGCGGAAGACGGTTTCAAATATGAAGCCAAAAGCTTAGAAGAAGCAAAATTCGTTATCTATTCTCAAAAGCTTGATAGCTATATTATAAAAATCCCTAAGAATAAAATTGCTTTATCTAAAGTTGTCCACAATTATGAAAAATATTTGAAAGAATTAAAAGGTAAATTCTTTGAGACCTTCTTTAATAGAGTTCGAGACCATAAACAGGCGGATTCTTTAACCCGGCAAGCTTTTGAAGAATTAGGCTTGCTTGAAATTTAAGTTGGTAGCCACCGTAGGACTTGCGGCTACCATTACTTTCTACTTCCCGGCTTAATTAAAGCCTCCCCATTTTTACACAGAGGGCATTCTTCAGGCTTATAGGTTTTGGCAACAACTGAGGCTAAGGGTTTTAAGGGATAAGCGAATTGAACTTTCCCTCCGCTTCTATCTAAGAGGACTCCCAGTCCAACGATTTTAGCATTATACTTATTCACCAAATCAATTACCTCCTGCACCGATTTCCCTGTGGTCAAAATATCATCCACAATCAAAACCCTCTCACCTTCTTTTAAATCGAACCCTCTTTTGAAAACTCTGACCCCCTCTTCCATCTCTGCAAAAATCGACCTGACCTTCAGGTTCTTAGCTACCTCGTAAGCTATGATAATTCCTCCCGTGGTTGGGCCCACCACCACCTGGACTTTTTCCTTCCAGAAAAGCTTGGCAAGTTCCTTACATAAAAGCTCCACATATTGAGGATATTGCAGTACCTGAAACTTTTCGAAGTAGATGTCACTGTGCAGACCAGAGGATAAAAGGAAATGCCCCTTTAAAAGAGCTTTTGATTTTTTGAAGATATCCAGTATCTTTTTTTGTTCCATTTTTTTAGACCTTTCCTTTTATTTATTATTATTGGAGTATAAAGCTTTAGCTTTATCTAAAAACCATCAAAAAATTGGTAAATACAATTTCGTAAACCTGGAGGTTTACACTCCAGAGTATCACCCTTCCCTCCCTTGATGGGAGGGACAAAGGGAGGGTGACCCTTACCCTCTCCTCTACGAGCCGTTATGCTTTTATCGGCCATAAAGGGAGAGGGAACACATGCAACTACTTCTGTGTATCCGCCAGGTCCCTGGCCTGGCCTGGCAGTATAAATGCTCGATAAATCGAGCAACTACGTTATTATCACCGCCTGGGCGATGGCATCCTCTTTGGTATGGGAGATGCTAATCAACACCTTTCTCTTGCCCAAAATCTTTTTGGTTTTACCGTAAAGGATGACTTCCGGCTTACCCTTTCCATCATTTAAAATCTCGATGTCTTTCCAGCTTACCCCGGAGGAAAGCCCGGTGCCTAAAGCCTTCATCACCGCTTCTTTGGCGGCAAACCTGCCAGCCAGGGAATTTTCCGGATACCTTTTCTTCAAACAGTATTCTAATTCCCTTGGAGTATATACCCTTTCCAAAAATCTTTTACCCCATCTCTCTTTTACTTTCTTTACCCTTTTTATCTCGATTAAGTCTATGCCTAATGATTCTATCATCGCTTTATGAAAATTCTTCGAAAATTTTACTTGCTTTTTTCATTTTAAGATATATTATGAATTCGGAAAGGGATCATTTGAAAAACCTTTAACAGCGATGCTATGAAGGTTGTCCCCTGGGGTTGAGTGTACGCGATGATCCTTCGGGAGAGCGAAAGCAAAAGATCCTGGGCGGCTGTAAAAAACCTTTATCGTATTGTTTACAGAGCGTTTTTTCAAATCCTTATCCCTTTCCAAAAAACCCCTTCATCCTAAAGGACGGAGGGGTTTTCATTTCATTTAAGCATTTTTTAGCTTTTCGTAGGTCTCATAGAAGCCCATCATTTCCAGCTTATCCTCCAGCCCTCTGGTAAGTACCCTTATATCTGTCAAGATCTCTGGCTCCTGGCCGTAACAGAGTTGGATGAAATGCCCTATCCAGAGTGCAAACGCTTTTAAAAGATCAGAGGAAGTCTCCTCTTCTTTTCCCCGGATCAGTGAAACTATCCCGTTATTATCTACAAAAAAGTTCTGCAGAAGATCGAATTTTCTAAGGAACTCCTCTTTTGACTTTCTCAGATTCTGGGTGACCGAATAAGTGCCTAATTTCTCCTTGTAAACTTTAGCAATCTGGTTCAAAGCGGTAACCAGATGCTCTAAGTAGATTTTATCCAGAATAAATGAGCTTCTCTCCTCCTCTCTGAATAAGGGTTTCTCACCCTCTTTTGACAGTTTCCTTTCAATAGACAAGAAAGCTGACTTCAGGACTAAATTTAAGACCGAAAGGTTCATCCCCGGACGGCCGAATATCAAAACCGCTCCTTTATTTAAATTAAAGAAGAAAGCTATACCGTTTTCAAACCTAAGCTCCAGGCTTGTTCCGGTCAAGCTTGTCTTAGCCAGACGTGAAAGGCGTGTTCCGATTTCCTGTAACCCCTGCCTGGGAAAGGAGACCGGGGTGACTTGATAAGTAACCCCCTCATTCTTATTTAATACCAGAACGCCGGTTACGCCCTGAACTGATTTTATCTCCTGCAGGATTTCATTCATAGGTTTCCACTACCAGATTACCCATTTTTTGTAAGGTCTCATCTATGGGAGAACCTTTTTTCAGAAATGCTGCCCAAACCCTGTCATTATAATAAACCCAGATGATCTTATCTGGAGGACACTCTAAAATCCCAGCCCTGATCTCGCCCAGTTTGGAGGAATCAGTTAGAGCTGAGGCAAGCCTTAGGGCCTGGGCTATAGTTTTGGAAAATTTTTCCAGGAAAACCTCGTCTTTCTTATCCGGGAAGAGGAGTGAACCGTCGTACATCAGAATAAAAGGATTATCTATTTCTTTTAACTCGGATAGCTTCTGGACCTGGCTTTGAAAATCCTCTTTTCCTCCGGATAGAAAATCATAAGGATTTTTCTTTAAAGCCCGGGCAACTTTCTCATGCTCTTTTTTCAGGAATTGTTCGATCTCCTTTTGCTCTTCAGCTTTGATTTCACCTTTCCAGGGTTTTTCTACCTTATGGATCAGTTTCCCGTCCAAGATAATAGAGGAGACTACCTTGGGATTGGGACGGGTAACAAATTCGGTCTGAACCTGAAAAATTTTCCCTTCCCAGGTTACTGAAGAAGTCCTTCCTGCTGGTGTTATAAATCCCATTTGAAGTTTATATTCTATCTGCGTAGGGGCGGAGATTGTTGAGCATTGCGAAATCCCGTTTTGCGGGACCTCCACCCTTCTCAGGGCGGAGATAAACTCCGACCCTACTCGTTCTAATTCCTAAGAAGACTTAACATTTCGAAAAACCGCATTCCCGGCAAAGAATACATCCTTCCTTATATTCTAATTTGGCACCGCAATCCGGGCAGTATTCTAAGTTTATGTCCTTGATAGGCTCACGTTTACCATTTCCAAAATGCTTTTTCAAAACCTTGGCAATTGCATCCGGGATCGACATTATCAACTCGCCATTTCCGAAAACCGGAGAGGAGCCTCCGATTCCTATCAATTGCTCGATGATCTTATCCACTGCCACATCACTGCGCAAGGCTAAGGAGATGAGCCTGCAGATAGCCTCAGTATCTGCCATAGTGGACTAGCCAGACTTTCCTATCTGGGCAAAAACCTCGAACGGTTTACCATTAACGCTATTAATAGTGATATAGAGGTTCCCGTAACCAGTCTTTATCTTCTCAGTTATCCCCCGTAGGGTCTCCGGGCGGTCCTTGACTACTACCTCACCTTCGGCTTTCATCCTGGTAGCCAGGACCTGTTCTTTTCTGCTCCCGTCCCGGTAGATGGTTATCCCTTTGCACCCGGATTTATAGGCTAAAAGATACGCATTTCTCACATCCTCCAGGCCGGCTTTATTAGGTAAATTTATGGTCTTGGAAACCGCATTGTCCGTAAATTTCTGAAACTCCGCCTGCATCTTAACGTGCCAGTCAGGAGAAACATCATAAGCGGTTTTATAGATTGCCTTTAAATCCTCAGGTATCTCTGGGAAGTCCTGGATTGAACCCTTTTCAGCAATCTTTTCCATCAACTCCTGAGAGTAAAACCCTGATTCTTTCGCCTTTTGCT
>JAUYBY010000046.1 GCA_030692925.1 Candidatus Zixiibacteriota bacterium
TCCTTTCCGGGTGAAGATGAAATTGTGATGATAAAGCTGAAATCCATCCTGCAAAGCAGAGGTGTCAACTTTGGCGATCATCTTGGAGGCATAGATTAAATCTTTTATCTTATCCTGAGGCAAAGAGAGTTTTTCTCCGAAGGTCTCTATCTCAGTAGGAGTTTTTCTTGAAGTTCCACCTTTACCTCCTGCGATCACTAAGCCCAACTCTTTTTCCAGCCCTTTTAAACCCTCTTTCAATGCTCCGCCAACAGTAGTGGTGACTCCAGAGGAATGCCAGTCAAAACCCAAGACACAACCAAAAGATTGGAACCAGAAAGGGTCTGATACCCTTTTTAAGAACTCCTCAGCTCCAAAATCTGAGACTATGATTATGGTTATTTCCCGGGCAAGCTTTTTCATCCTCTGAAAAAGCCAGGCTGGTGCCTGTCCATAATGTAAGGGTAGATGTGCTATACCGGTGCGCATAAAAGTTTTAGTGAACAGACAAGAATGTCTGTTCTACCGCATGGTAGAGGTAGGTCAGACATTCCTGTCTGACTTTTCACATAGACAAGAATGTCTGTGCTACTGCTCACAGGCAGGGATGCCTGTTCCACCATTTTAGGGCAACCACAGGTTCACCCCTACTTCTCATATA
Organism: Candidatus Zixiibacteriota bacterium; assembly: GCA_030692925.1. GTDB lineage: Bacteria > Zixibacteria > MSB-5A5 > MSB-5A5 > RBG-16-43-9 > RBG-16-43-9. The sequence goes on from JAUYBY010000046.1 coordinate 641, forward strand.
GCTCTTTTCTTCTCGCTTCCAGGAAATCAGGCTTCTTACCCAAGAACTCGGCGGCGGTTATTACCTTCTTTTTCAACTTCTCTGCTGTCTTTAATACTTCCTCGATTTTATTCAAGTAATGCAGGTCTCTGACTAAATGGTGGTCTAAGATTATGGTATTGACTTTAGTCTGTGAAAGGATTTTTATCAGGTTCTGATTACTTTCCAAAAGGCCAAATTTGGAGAATCTCCAGCCCATAAGAAGGGTGGGATAACCTGAGAGGATTAAGATATCCGGGTTTTCTGATATTATCCAGTCAGTCGTTGTTTTAGTCTGTGGACCCTGGATGTCCGAAGCGTGGAGAAGCTTTTCTCCCTGATATGAAACAGAGGTTATTAAAACATACCCCAATTTGGAATATTCTTTTCCATGGAAAAAAGGCGGAGAGAATTTTAATCTGGTCTTGCCAAATTCGAATTCTTTTCCATCAGCGAATTCAATCCGCTGGGGTTTATTACCTAAAAGCCCTAAGAACTCCTTCCCCCGTTGCTTCTGAGAGTAATTTATCTTATTCTTCGGGTCCTTGATCAATAAAATCTTTCCTTCATAAAAAGCTTGTTCTGGAAAATGGTGGTCATAATGATAATGAGAAACGATAAGTATATCAGATTTTTCTGCATAAGAGATGATTACTCTGGCAAGCTCCTCTAATCTGCGATACTCTATTTTGGATGGGGGAAGGCTATATCTTAAAGGTCCTAAGGCTGCTCCCGGGTCTATCAGGATTTTCCTGTCGGTCTCTACCCAGGTGGCAGTTGACCTTACTCCTAAGGAATCAAAAGCTAAGGGTATGATTTTCATTTTGTTAGAGACATCTGAGTTATCCCCCATCTTGAGGGCAAGGCGGGATACCGGGATTTTAGCTTTTGTTTTCTCGTTTTATTTTAGCGATTGCCCGGTTATGCTCTTCCAAATCGACTGAGAAAATATGCGAGCCATCACCTTTTGCCACAAAATAAAGATAGTTTACTTCTGCCGGGAATAAAGCAGCTAAGATGGAAGCTTTTCCCGGGTTATTGATTGGACCCGGAGGAAGTCCTGGATGTTTATAGGTGTTGTAAGGGGAGTCAACTTCTAAGTCTTTATGGTTTAAAGGTCGGCTCAAACCACCCAAAGCATAGATCACCGTGGGGTCGCACTGCAGAGGCATTCCTATCTTCAGGCGGTTATGATAGACCGCAGAAATCAAGGGTCTTTCATTATCTATCTTGGCTTCAGATTCTACCAGAGAGGCTAAGGTTACGATTTCGGAAAGGTTGAAGTTGGAGTTTCTCAATTCCAGAGGGAGGGTAGCATCTATAAGTTTCTTAAACTCCTGCACCATCATCTCCGCAATTTTCTCAGGCTCCATCATCCAGAAAAGCTTATAGGTATCCGGGAAAAGATAGCCCTCTAAGTTTTTAGAATTTAGACCTAACCGATGAATTAAACTGGTATCGAAAGCGGTCTTCACAAAAACAAGAGAATCTAATCCTACCTCCTTTTTTAAAAGAGATGCTATCTGATAAAGATTATACCCTTCAGGGATTGTAATATCGATGGAGGAGGTTTCGTTTTTGTAGAATTTTTGCAAAAGTCCGGAAAGAGTTACCCCTTTCTGGAAATCATATCTTCCGGGGATTATCTTCCGGTCTATGCCCGAGAGTTTAGATGAGACAAAAAGAAGAGTGGAGTTGATTCCCAGGCCGGAGCTTTTCAGTTTCTGGGAGATCTTTCGCAGGTTATCACCTTTTTCCACTATTATGGAGGTGCTTTTCTTACTTATTCCCCAGGGAAGAGGGTAAAAAAATATATACAAAAAGACTAAAGACAAAATTATGAGAAAAGATATGGCAATTCTGATGAGATTTTTTTTTCTGACAAAATGTTCCATATTTTGAGCAAACAAAAAAGATTACTTATCTAAACTAATACGCAAAAGCAGAAAGAAAAGGGCTGAGGTAATCAGAGACGTTTTCCTAAATCGAGGTCTCAGGACTTCGGCTTCTCATCTCTCTTCACTCGCAGATTGTCCAGGTATCCCTGAAGGATAAATGCGGCTGAAAGCATATCCACTTTCTTTTTATGCTTATGAAGTTTTGCTCCTGTATCTCTTAAAACCCTCAGAGATTCAACTGTGGTCAACCTCTCATCCCAGAAAGATATCGGAATTTTTATTCTGGATGAAAGCTTTTTAGAGAACTCCAGGACCTCCTTTCCTTTTTTCCCGATTGAGCCGTCCATATTCCTGGGCATCCCCAGGACAATTTCACCGATATTTTCCTTTTCGATTAGCTGCTCAATTCTCTGGAAGAAATCCCCGTCTTCTCTTGTATCAAAAGTCAAAAAGGGCCAGGCCATCTTGCCCAGAGGGTCTGACAATGCCAGCCCGATCCTTCTTTCACCGAAATCTATTCCCAAGATTCGCTTCATACAAAAGAATTTACATTTCTCCTCAGGATTTGTAAAGTGATTTTATGTGATGGTGTATTATTCTTTGGGTCGTCAAGACTGTAGGGGCGAGGTTTCCTCGCCCTCCTCCACTCTATGTAGGTCAAGCATAGCGAAGCTTGCTTGACAAAAAAGAATAGGTTGTCAACCAGTCCTTAGGACATGGTTGACCTACGTTGTAATAGATTGTACTTGATTAATCAAATTCTCTTGTTTTCCAGAATAAGATAAACTAATTTAGGATTAGAATGAAAGTTCCGTTTCCCAAATCTTTAAACCTGGCAGTGACCCCTACTCCACTGGAAAAGCTGAGAGATATTCCGCTTATTCCTCCTGATTATAAAGTCTACATTAAGAGAGATGACTTAACAGGGTTTGGTCTTTCCGGCAATAAGGTTAGGAAACTTGAGTTTTTGGCTTATGAGGCTCTGAAAAAAAAGGCAGATACTCTGGTCACCTGTGGAGGTTTTCAATCTAATCATGCCAGGGCTACTGCTTTGGTTGCGGCTCAATTGGGTCTCAAATCTGCTCTGGTTCTTTTCGGGGATGAACCTCCCCAGAACGAAGGTAATCTTTTTCTGGACAAGCTTTGCGGAGCAGAGATAGGATTTGTCCCTTTGAGCGAATATGAAAATGTGGATAGGATAATGGAGCAATTTTCTTCGGAGCTAAAGTTTAAAGGCAGGAATCCTTATATCATACCTGAAGGCGGGTCAAATCCTCTTGGGGTCTGGGGATATATAAAGGCAGCCTTTGAGATGAAGAAACAGATAGATAAACTAGAAATAAAAATTGCTAAGATAGTTACAGCTTTAAGTTCTGCTGGCACCTATTGCGGGCTTTTCTTAGGGGCAAAACTTTGTGGATGGAAAACTGAGGTCATGGGCATAAATGTGCGCTTTCTTCCTACATACCCTAAAGAGAAGATCATTACCCTTTTAGAGAAGACGATTGCTCAATATCGACTAAAAGTTAGATTCACAGAAAAAGAGATTAAAGTAGTTGAAGGCTATGTAGGTGAAGGGTATGCCCTGAATAAGAAAGAGGAGATAGAATTCATCAAAGCCTTTATCTCAAAGTCCGGGATTCTGCTCGACCCGGTCTACACCGGCAAAGCGATGTTCGGCTTAGTAGATAGGCTGAAGAAAGGCGAATTTTCCAGAAAAGAGAAAATCTTATTCCTGCATACTGGAGGCGGGTTCGGTCTTTTCCCGGTAAAAGAAAAATACTTCTCGTAAAACCCTTATTCCCTGTAACAAAACGTCTTCAAAAATCAACTTGTATCCACTTGCACCAAATATGAATGGGGTTGCATAATTTCAGTATAAAAACAGGTATTGGGTTTTCCCTATAAAAACCAGGTCAACCTCAATAACGCCTTATACTTTAAGGAGTTAAACGTCTCACAGGCATACATTTTGCTCTTTTGTCTGATGGATTTCAAAAAAAGGAGACCGATGCTCTCAGCCGGCATAAAAAGAGGTTTTCCCAGGGATAGAATCGCTTCCCTTAAAGAGCCCAGGATAAAAAGAGATGAGGGAGGATACTATATCCTAACGCTGAACGAAAACTTGAAGGTCTACTTTGAGGATTATTATCTGTTTTTGGAAAGGGCGGAAGCCAGGTGCCTGGAGGAGAAAAAAGATTTAGAGAAAAAGATTATCCAGTGTGATTCGAAAAGGACCGAGTGTCTTTCCTACTATCGCGCAAAGAAATTACTGGTTGACCAGGTGCTGAGATATATCTACACCTATTATGGGGACTCCTCAGATTTAAGAGTGATAATGTCTCCCTGGTGCTTCGGAACGGTTATTTTGGAAAAGGTGGAGATATATAAAGAGAGATTAGCCAAAAATGAGATTCAGGACCCTAATATCTCCGAGTATCCTTATTTTGTTCTGAAATACGTGGATGAGATTTATAAGAAAACCTTGCTCGACCTTTTCGAGTTCCCGGAAAAAGCTTTCAGCATCCGCTGGCAGTACAGCGAGCTTTTGAAAAGGTATTCCAAGATATTATCTAATATCAGCGGCGCTTTGCAGAGCATTTTATTCATGGTGAAAAGTTACGGTTCGCCTTAATAGATAGATAAGACTAAAAACTCTTTTGCCCATCAGCTCCCCTCCCGGGGCTGGGAATTTTCTCTCCCAGCCCCGAAGTTTTTTTATCAGATTTTAATGGAACAGGCATCTTGTTCTTAGTTGGTGTCCTCACCAACTAAGGCAAAGGTTGTTGGTTAGTGACCAGCAACCAACGGAGATTATAAGTTGTCATTCTGAGCGTAAGCGAAGAATCGGAAGATTCTTGGGTCGTCCATTTGGACTCCCTCAGAATGACAGTGCAGGGACTATAGGGGCACGGTATGCCGTTCAGCTACCTAGTCCAGGACATTAAAAGATTGACACCTAAATCTAAATTCATTTTATTGCTGAAACACAACCATACAATAGGAGAAAAAATGTCTAATCCCATAAAAATAATCCAGACTGAAAAAGCCCCCAAAGCGATAGGTCATTATAGCCAGGGGATAAAGCTTGAAAAATTAGGTCTGGTCTTTACCTCCGGGCAGATACCTTTGGACCCCAATACCGGAGAGATGATTTCAGGGGATATAAAACAGGAGACCAAACAAGTCTTGGAGAACCTCAAAGCGGTTTTAGAAGGAGCTGGCTCAGATTTGTCTAAAGTTATCAAGACCACGGTTTATGTAAAGGATATGAAAGATTTTTCTTTGATGAATGAGGTCTATGCTGGTTATTTCAAACAAAACCCTCCAGCCAGAACCACCATCGCGGTAGCAGATTTACCCAAAGGCGCGAAAATAGAAATAGACGCAGTGGCGGTGATATAAAAAAACGTAGGGCAAGGCTTTTAGCCTTGAGGTAAGCGATTCTTGCACATTTACACAAAATTAGCTGAAGGCTCTATTATATAGAAATATTTGAGGTATTATATAAAGATGAAAGAGGAAAATATTAGTTTTCAAAATAAAGTCCGCTCGCATTTGGGTGAGTATAAGGAAAAACATCTTCTGATATCTAAAAAAGGAATTTATAGAGGAAAAGAGTATTCACACATTTTACCACAAGAGCTTTATAGGTTAAATATTTTAGAAATGTTTAGAAAGGAATTCTGGGAATATTTTGATAATCTTCATGATGAAAATAAGATTAAGCGTCATAAGTGCTTTCATCATCTGAACTCTTCGCAAGCATTGACTTTCAATCTATTCTTTCCGTTTCTGCGCGATAAGAGAAAAAAACTATTATTTCGTATACTCGATCTCCACAGAGACTTAAAGACTACTATGTGTTTTGAAAAGATATTATCAAAAGAAGAAGGAACAAATTTTGATTTTTTTATCGAATTTTCTTCGGGTCAGAAAGTATTTTTTGAGGTCAAATATTCAGAAAACAGTTTTGGTAAAGCCAAAGAAAATGAAAGACATACTAGAAAATACTCTGAAATTTATAGAAAAAAGTTATACAAAAAAGTTAATAATCAATTTATTGAAAATCGGAAATGTTTTTTTGAACACTACCAAATCTTAAGGAATATATCATATCTGTCTGATAAAGTAGATAATCCTAATGAGAAAACTTTTTTATATTTTATTTATCCTAAAGCTAACGAAAGCTTATTAGTGTATAAGGACATTATATTAAATACAATTTTACTCCCTAGCTATAAAGAAAACGTGCATATATTGTTCATAGAAGATATGATAGAGGAATTAGATTATTTAGTTGAACCAAGTGACTGTGAACTGAAATCTTTTATTAGATGTTTTAAAGAAAAGTATCTCTTTTATTTAAAGTAGCGGAAGGCTTCAGCCTTCCATTTATTTAAAACAGGTGGAAACCTGAAGGTGATAAAAAGTTTGGAGTTTGGCGTTTGTTCGTTTGAAAAAACACGGTGAAAACTTACCGTATTTTTTTATTGACAAGGGGTATTTACTTTCGTAAAATGGTTTGCGTATTAGAGACGTTAATCAGGGAAATCTAAAGCGAAGTTTTGATATGAAGAAGGACTTAGTATTGGGTGTTATTCCTGCGAGGTACAACTCCTCCCGTTTGCAGGGTAAACCTCTTTTGCCAATTAAAGGGAAACCTCTGATCCAGAGAGTTTATGAAAGTGCTTCTCGATCAAAACTTTTAAATCAAGTAATTGTGGCAACAGATGATCAGAGGATTAAAAAAAGCGTTGAGGATTTCGGAGGACAAGTTGTTATAACCTCCAGTAAGCCCAAGACCGGAAGCGATAGGGTGGCTGAGGCAGTTAAAGGTTTGAATCACGATTTAGTCTTGAATATCCAGTGTGATGAAGCTTTTATGAATCCAAGGATGCTGGATCAGTTAATCAATTTTATGCAAAAGAATAAAGATGTTCAGATGGGAACTTTAGCTAAGAAGGTAAATGACCCGGATTTCTTCAAAAATCCTGACCGGGTTAAAGTGGTTCTGGACAAGGATGGGTATGCAATCTATTTTTCCAGGTTCCCTATTCCTTTTCAAAGGGGAAACGGGAAAAAGGGAATAAACTATTATGAGCACATCGGGGTCTATGCTTTTAGAAAAGGGTTTCTGTCAAAATATGCTAAACTGAAACAGACCCCTCTGGAAAAAGCCGAAAGCTTAGAGCAGTTGAGAGCTTTAGAGAATGGTTACAAAATCAAAGTCGTTTTGACTAACTATAACTCGAAATCGATCAACAATTATTCGGATTTCAAAAAAGCTGGAAAGAGGTAGAAAAATTGACTCAGAAAAAAATGCCAAAATATATCTTCATAACCGGTGGAGTGGTTTCTTCCCTGGGTAAAGGGGTTGCCTGTTCATCATTAGGACTTCTTCTGAAGAAAAGAGGGCTTAAGGTTACTCTGCAGAAATTCGATCCATATTTAAATGTCGACCCGGGCACAATGAACCCTTTTCAGCATGGAGAGGTCTTCGTCTTAGATGACGGCTCAGAGACTGATTTAGATTTGGGCCATTATGAGAGATTCTTAGATGAGAGCCTGACCAAGGACAGTAACGTCACCACCGGTCAGGTATATGGCGAGGTCATCTCCAGGGAAAGAAGAGGGGATTATTTGGGGGCAACAGTTCAGGTGGTTCCACATATAACGGATGAAATCAAAAGAAGGGCAAGAAAAGTAGCAGAGAAAAACGGGGACGTGGACGTGGTCATCACTGAGATCGGGGGAACAGTTGGGGACATAGAAGGTCTTCCTTTTTTAGAGTCGATCAGGCAGATGGGTCTTGAAAATGGTCACAGCAACACACTTTATATTCATCTGACCTTGGTCCCTTATGTCGAATCCGCAGGGGAGGTCAAGACCAAGCCGACCCAGCACAGCGTCAAGGAATTAAGGGAGATCGGGATCCAGCCGGATATCCTCTTATGCCGGACCTCCAAGCCCTTGTCCAAACAGATAAAAGACAAGATAGGGCTTTTCTGCAACGTGCCCAGCCATGCGGTGATCGAGGCCATTGACGTGGAATCGATCTACGAGATACCCTTGATTTTCCACCAGCAGGGTCTGGATGATTTAGTGTGCAGGCATCTGGATTTAGCCTGCGAGAAGCCGGATCTGACCAAGTGGGAAAAGATGGTGCAGAGGATCAAACATCCGAAACACCAGGTCAAGATAGGAATCTGCGGGAAGTATACTAATTTAAGGGACTCCTACAAAAGCATAATTGAGGCTTTTATTCATGCAGGGGAAGAGAACGAAGCCAAAGTGGAGCTTTCCTGGATTTCCTCTGAGGATATGGAAAAAGATGGTGCGGAAAAATATCTTAAGGATATAGATGGGGTTTTGATTCCAGGCGGTTTCGGTGAAAGAGGAATAGAAGGTAAGATAGAGGCAGTAAGATTTATAAGAGAGCATAAAATCCCGTTTTTCGGAATCTGCCTGGGGATGCAGTGTGCAGTGATAGAGTGCGCCAGAAATATCTGCGATATGAAAGGTGCTAACAGCACAGAGTTTGACCGGCATACAGAATATCCGGTTATCAGCTTGCTTGCCGAGCAGGAGAAGGTGGTGGACAAAGGGGCAACTATGCGACTGGGGGCTTATCCCTGTAATCTGGATAAAAGCAGTTTTTCCTTCAAAGCTTATGGAGAATTAAGTATCAGCGAAAGACACCGGCACCGATATGAGTTCAACAACCGTTTCAAAGAGGTCTTATGCAAGGCCGGAATGAGAATAGCCGGGACCTCGCCAGATAAAAGCCTGGTGGAGATAATCGAGATCGAAGACCATCCCTGGTTTGTTGGAGTGCAGTTCCATCCGGAGCTGAAATCCAGACCCTTAAAAGCACATCCACTCTTCCGTGATTTCGTAAAGGCTTCCTTAAGATATAAAAGCTCCAAAGATTTGAAAATGGTAGGGGAAAAAGAACCTCTGACCAAAAGGTGAGGAAACCTTTGCATTATGAGAAGAACAGTAAAGATAAAAGATATCTCCATCGGACGGGGCTCTCACCTGGTCTTGATCGCTGGTCCCTGCGTGATCGAGTCTGAAAGTCTGGTTCTGGAGACAGCCCAAAAGATAAAAAATATCACCGACAAGCTGAAATTTCCTTTCATCTTCAAATCCTCCTACAAAAAAGCTAATCGCTTGAGTATAGACTCGTATTCTGGTCCGGGAATGGAAAAAGGTCTGAAAATTTTGGAACAAGTCAAAAAAGAGTTTAATATACCAATTCTGACTGATATTCATTCTCCAGACGAGGCAGACCCGGTCTCTGAGGTTGCAGACGTATTGCAGATACCGGCGTTTTTATGCAGGCAGACAGACCTGATCTTAGCTGCGGCTAAAACCGGAAAAGCCCTGAACATCAAAAAGGGACAGTTTATGGCGCCTGAGGATATGGACCAGATTGCCAGAAAGGCTGAGTCAGTGGGAAATGATCAGATTCTATTGACAGAAAGGGGAAGTTTCTTTGGCTACCATAACTTAGTAGTAGATTTTCGTTCATTGGTGATTATGAGCAATCTTGGTTATCCAGTGGTTTTTGATGCTACTCATTCCCTGCAGTTACCAGGCGGAGGGAAAAGTTTTTCCTCAGGCGAACCTCAGTTTATCTTTCCCTTAGCCCGGGCTGCAGTTGCCTGCGGTTGCGATGCTCTTTTTATTGAGACTCATCCGCGGGTTGAGGAAGCGCTCTGCGATAAGGGGAGCATGCTTCCTTTGGATAGATTAGAGCAGCTTTTGTTTCAGGTGAAACTGATAGACGAACATAGAAGAACGTGGCTAAAGGAGGCTTGAATCATAAATTCGGCTCTGAATAAAAAATTGAGGAAGATAAAGCTTTTGCTTCTGGATGTGGATGGGGTTCTGACTGATAATTCAATTTTCCTGGGGAATGACGGTAAGGAATTCAAGAGGTTCAATGTCTCGGATGGCTTAGGAATATATTTTGCCAGGAGGGCTGGGATAAAAGTGGGTTTTCTTTCAGGCAGAGTCTCTAAATCTGCCCTGCTAAGAGGAAAGGAGTTAAAGGTCGAGGAGCTTCATTTCGGGATAGATGATAAGTTGAAAAGGTATGAAGAGCTAAAAAGAAAGTTGAAATTAAAGGATGAAGAGATACTTTTTATGGGGGATGACCTGTGGGACTATGAGGTTTTTGAAAAAACCGGGGTTCCGATAGGGGTAAAAAATGGTGACAAGAGGATAAATCGATTAGCTCTTTACGTAACTAAGAAAAGGGGTGGGGAGGGGGCAGTCAGAGAGGTAGTCGATTTAATCCTGGAGAGCAAGAAAATAAATCCGTTGAGGTATCTAAAATGATAATCGAAAAAGCCAAAGAGGTAATCCGCAAAGAGGCGGAAGCTATTTTGAACTTAGAGAAAAAAATCAACTCCGAGTTTCAAAAGGCAGTAGAGATAATCTTAAAATGTAAAGGGAGGGTGATCGTAACCGGCATGGGGAAATCAGGGATAATCGGTAAGAAAATCGCTGCTACCTTGACCTCAACTGGAACTGCGGCTTTCTTTTTACATCCGGTAGAAGGTCTGCATGGAGATTTAGGCCTGGTGCGAAGGGATGACGTGGTTATCGCCATCACCAAAAGCGGTGAGACCGAAGAATTACAACAGCTCTTCCCTTTGTTTAAAAGATTAGGGGTTCCCATAATCAGCCTAACCGGTAATCCTAACTCCCAGGCCGCAGAGAAAAGCGATGTGGTTATAGATGTCTCAGTGGATGAGGAGGCTTGCCCTAATAATTTAGTCCCCACTTCCAGCACCACCGCCGCTTTAGTTATGGGAGATGCCTTAGCCATTGCGCTTTTAGAGGAAAGGCATTTTTCTACTGAGGATTTTGCCCTGCTTCATCCAGGCGGCTATTTAGGAAAAAGGCTGCTTTTGAAAGTAAAGGATGTTATGCATACTGGAAACAATATCCCGATGGTGTTTGAAGATGCAAATATGAAAGAGGTGATCTTAGAGATGACCTCTAAAAGGTTCGGAACTACAACTGTAGTTAATGAGAAAAAAGAGTTGGTGGGAATATTTACCGATGGTGATTTGAGAAGGCTGGTGGAGAAAACCGAAGAGATCTTCAAACTGAAGGCAAGGGAAATTATGGTCAGAAATCCAAAGACCATAGAAGAAGAAGCCTTAGCTGTCAAGGCTTTAAACCGGATGGAATTTTTCAACATAACCTGCCTGATCGTGCCGAATGGCAATAAGGAGCCAGTTGGAATTTTGCACTTGCACGATCTTTTAAAGGCAGGTGTGGTATAATCAATCGATTTCAATGGGAAAAATTCCCTGGTCAAAACTGCCGATAAAAACCTTACGGTCCTACGGAGGCTTGCTCCTCGTAGAAAAGAAAAGATTAAAGAATTGGCTAATTTACAGATTCATATTAATCTTAATTACCTTTTTAAATTTACTTCCCCGTAAACTATCCCTTTTCTTAGGAGCAAGTCTGGGGAGATTGGCCTATCTTATTTTCCCTGAGGCTCGTAAGGTAACTTTTAAAAATCTCAAAATAGCTTTTCCAGTCCAGAATGGATCCAATCGGAAAAAGAACAGCGGGAGGGGACCCCGCAGAGCGGGATTTCGCCAAGCTCAACAAGCCGTTTCCCTACGAAAAAGGCTCTCCTTAAAGGTATTTGAGGGCCTGGGCAGGAATGCCGTGGATGCAGTCAGGCTACCGAAGATGAGCTGGGAGGAAATTCAAAAGATAACTAAAGTCGAAGGTATAGAGCATCTTGAAAAAGCCTACTCTTTGGGAAAAGGGGTGATCGGAGTTACCGGTCATATCAGCAATTTCGAGCTTTTAGCCGCATATGTCTCTTTACGAGGTTACAAACTCTCAGCCATAGGCAGAGAGCTTTATGATCCCAGGCTGAATGAGCTTTTGATTAAAAATAGACAGAAGATGGGAGTGCAAAATATCTACTCAACTGCAGGTGTTAAAGAGGTGATCAAGGTGTTGAATTCAGGCAGGATGATCGGGGTTTTGATAGATCAAGACACCTCCAGGGTCAAGGGAATATACGTTGATTTTTTCGGTAAAAAAGCCAGAACTCCTGTCGGTCCTGTGGTCTTAGCTCTAAAATTGAATGTGCCGATTGTTCCTATGGCAATAGTTCAAACCAGAGAAGGGAATTATAAAATATTTGTTCGAGAGGAAGTCAAACCTCTGGCCGGGAAGACAAAAGAGGAAAATATCTATTATCTTACCCAGAAATGCACTGAATTTTTGGAGCAGGTAATCAGGGAATACCCGGATCAATGGGTCTGGATGCACAAACGCTGGCTCAGAACTCCAGATAACCCTTGAAAAAATGAAAATAAAATGTAACTTATAGGTGCAGAGATGTGTATGGACAAAAGAATAATACCGCTTATATTTCTCATAGGGTTGAGCTTGATCTTTTCCTGTAAAGTGGAAAGTCAGAGGAAAATCCAGACACCCACAACCTTTCCAGATCAGGTGGTGGAAAATACCACAATGTTTTTTACGGTTAATGGAGTGAGGTCTGCTGAAATAAGAGTTAAGCATCTGGAAAAATACGAAAAGGAGGACCTTTCCAGAGGAAAGGGAATTTATGCGGATATTTACGACCGCGACGGAAAACACGTCTCCACCCTTCAGTCTGATTCTGGCTGGATAAAAGAGAAAAGGCAGGAGCTGATGGTGATGGGGAATGTGGTGGTTAAAACCGACCAGGGGATGATTCTGGAAACCCAGAGTTTAAGCTGGAACCCCAAGATAAATAAGGTTACCACAGAGGATTTTGTAAAAATAACCAAAGGGAAGGATGTAATAACCGGCTACGGCTTGGAGGCAGATCAAGAGCTGAAACAGTTCACGATTAAGAAAGAGGTTAAGGGAAAGATTAAAGAGGTTCCCAAAGAAGAGGGGAACGGATAACTGGAGTGTAAAGCCTCAAGGTCTTGTCCACAGGATCCTGGCGAAGACTTGAGCTTTACCCCGATTAGTTTTTATAAACCTGAAGGTTTATACTCCAGAATTGTTTCCACAGTTGTTCTTGACACAAAGGAAGAATATGCTGATATTAAGGTCGGAGAATCTGGTTAAGATCTATAAAAAACGAAGGGTGGTCAATGAGGTCTCAATTGATGTTAAGCAGGGTGAGGTGGTTGGGCTTTTGGGCCCAAACGGGGCTGGCAAGACTACTACCTTCTATATGTTCATCGGGTTTATCAAGCCGAATTCCGGCAAGGTCTTAATCGATTCAGAGAATATAACTGGTCTACCAATGTATAAAAGGGCTCAAAAAGGGATAGGGTATCTTTCTCAGGAGCCTTCCATCTTCAGGAAACTGACTGTGGAAGAGAACGTCTTAGCTATTTTAGAGATGCAAAAAATAGATAAAAAAGAACGTAAGATTAGATTGGAAAGCCTGTTAAACGAGCTGGATTTAACCTCGCTGGCTAAGAATAAAGCTTATACCCTTTCAGGCGGGGAAAGGAGAAGAGTCGAGATAACCCGTGCTTTAGTCACTGAGCCAAAGTTCATGCTCTTAGATGAGCCGTTTTTGGGAATCGACCCGATTGCGGTTGAGGATATCCAGAAGATAATCTTCAGGCTGAAACAGAAGAACCTGGGAATCTTGATCACTGACCATAATGTCAGAGAAACTCTGGCGATAACTGATAGAGCTTATATAATGAGTGAAGGAGAGATATTAAAATCCGGCACTTCTGAATTCTTAGCCTCAGACCCTGAAGCCAGGAAGATCTACCTGGGAGAGAAGTTCAGGTTAAATTGATATAGGTTTTAGTCCGATAAAAGATAATAGAGAGAACCGGACAAAAGATATGAAATTAGGATTACAGGTAAAACTCAGACAGACCATAGCCCCTCAGCTGATTCAGTCTTTAAGACTTCTTCAGATGCCTATCCTTAAGTTAGAGCAGCTCTTACGACAGGAGCTTTCCACTAATCCCCTATTGGAAGAGGTGGAGGCATTAGAGGAGCCGGATACCTCGTCAACTGAAGAACAGTCGGAAATCGATCCTCAGTTAGGGAAGATCGACTGGAATGAATACTTTGGAGAGGAAAGCGAATTCAGGTTCAGGGGAAGGGAAGAGAAAGAGAAACAGGAGGAGAAGAAAGAAAGACCAACTGTAGTGGAGAAAAATTTGTATGAACATCTTACAGAACAGCTTCATTTCAACAAGCTAACCCAGGATGAATACAATATAGGGGAATATATAATCGGCTGCATAGATGAAAACGGTTACCTCACCTGTTCCGTGGAGGAAATAATCGAAGCCTTGAAGAGCGATCCGGAGACAACAAGAAAAATACTTAAATTAATTCAGAGTTTCGATCCGCCAGGGGTTGGAGCAAGGGATTTAAGGGAATCTCTTCTGATCCAGTTGAAAGAGCGCGGTCTGGAGCAGAGTTTAGCCTACCGGATTGTGAGCCAGCACATAAATGAGCTGGATAAGAAAAGCCTTTCCCAATTAGCCAAGTCTTTAGACACGGAGTTCGAGGAGGTTCAGAAGGCGATGGACCTGATTCGAACACTTTCCCCCAAGCCAGCCGCGGGGAGGTTTGTAAGCGGGGCTTTGCCGATAATCCCGGACCTGATCGTGGAAAAGGTGGGAAATGAATACCTGGTTTTTCATAACGATAAAAACATACCCAGGCTGAGGGTAAATCCAGCATATAAGGAGCTCCTTAAGAAAAATAGCCCGACCAAGCCCGAAGCCAGGGACTACGTCAAAGGTAAATTAGAACAGGCCCGCTGGCTACTGAATGCCATAAACCATCGCCGCTCAACCATGGTGAATGTGATGGGAGCGATCATAGAGGAACAGAAGGATTTCTTCGAATCAGGTCCTGAGTTTTTGAAACCCCTGATCATGGAGGCCATAGCCAGCAAGTTGAATATGAATGTGGCTACTGTATCCCGGGTCTCCAATGATAAGTACGTGCAGACTCCGCAGGGGCTATACGAGATAAGATATTTTTTCAACTCGGGGATGACCAGGGATGATGGCCAGGAGATCTCCAAACGGCAGATCAAGAGCATACTGGAGGAGATAATCAAAGAAGAGGATCTTAGCTCCCCCTTATCCGACCGGGAGATTTACAGCCGGCTGAAAGAAAAAGGGATTGGTTTAGCCCGCAGGACCGTAACCAAATATCGGGAGGAGCTTAAAATTCTTCCGGCTCGTTTCCGTAAAAGAATGACCAGCAATAAAAGTAAACCCGAAGATAAAACCAAGGAAGAGGACACCGTCCCCCCAGAAAATATAGACTAAGAGATTTCTATCGACCTTTTTGTTGGCTGCAAGAAAAGCAGAATCAGGCTAACCGGTTGAAAAAAAGAAAGGAGTGCTTATATGGAGATAAGAACAACGGCCCGTCATTTTGAGTTGACCCAGGAGCTTAAAGATTTTGTCGATAAAGAGATAAACAGACTGGAGAGATATTATGATCATATAATAAACTCGCACCTGATCCTGGAGGAGGAAGGGTACAGAAAAAACGCGGAGTTGAATCTCAAAGTCTACGGCACGATCCTTACCAGCCAGCACAGCTCGAACGATTTCCGAACCTCCATAGAGGGAGCCTTAGAGAAAATGGAAAGTCAGTTGAAAAAATATAAATCCAAGTTGAAAGAAAGAAAATTTCGTGAAAGAAAAAGAGGGAAAGAATCTACAGATTTATCCTCAGGCACTGAGGAAGAGGAATTATAAAAAAACGTAGATGGAAAATATCACAGTAGAAAGACTTTACAGGGAGAGGAAGGACTTCTTAGAGCTTACCCTTTTGACCAGTGAGGACGGGCTTAAGAAGAAGATTCCAAATAACGAGGTCCACCGACCGGGTTTAGCCCTTTCCGGGTATACCGAAAGATTCGCCTATGAGAGGACCCAGGTCATTGGTGAGACTGAAATGTCTTTCCTTCAAAATCTGGACTCCAATAGAAGGAAAGAACTTTTGGAAAAGGTTTTTCGTTTTGACATCCCCTGTATCATAATCTCCAAGAATATCTATCCACCTGCGGAGCTTTTGGAGATGGCTAACCAAACCAAGACCCCGGTTTTTCAGTCCCGGCTTACCACCACCGAGCTGACCGACCGGCTAAGCCTTTACTTAGATAACATCTTTGCCCCTAATACCACGGTTCACGGGACCCTGGTAGATGTGTACGGGGTCGGGTTACTCTATACCGGTAAAAGCGGCGTAGGGAAGAGCGAATGCGCGCTGGACCTGGTGGAGAGAGGTCATCGTCTGGTAGCAGACGATATAGTCAAAGTCATCCGCAAGACTCCGGAGGTGATCGTAGGGACTGGGAGTGAGCTTTTAGGTCATCATATGGAGATCAGGGGGGTCGGGATAATAGACCTGGAATCGCTTTTCGGGATAAGGGCGATCAGGATTCAGAAAAGGATCGAGGTGGAAGTCAGGTTGGTCTTGTGGGATAATGACTTAGATTATGAAAGATTGGGGATAGAGGATAAGTTCACCCGCATTTTAGGGGTTGAGATACCAGCGGTGACCATACCTATTTCTCCCGGGAAAAATATCACGGTGATCTCTGAGGTGATAGCGATGAATCATATGCTTAAAGTGTATGGACAGGATGCGGCAAAGGAGTTCTCCAAAAGACTTTCAGCAGAGATCTCTCGAAAAAAAATGGTGGATGAATATTTAGAGAGCGATATCGAATAGAAGAAATTGCCGACAATCTAAAAAGACTACCCAACGGTTTTAGGGTCTTATCTTTATAATAAAGAGGGTTATGGATAATCGCACAATAGAGTTAAGGGTTGGAATTGTGGTGGCTATTGCTGCGATTATTCTTTTCCTGGGTATTATCTGGATAAAGGAATACAGGTTCAACGTTGAAAGATATAAATACGGAGTCCTTTTCCCTAATGTGGGAGCATTGGGGGTAGGTGATCCGGTAACAGTTTTAGGGGTAAAGAAGGGCACAGTGGAAAGCATCATCCTCTCGGGAGGGGATGTGCTGGTGACCTTTAATCTGACCACAGATGTGAAATTGAAAAAAGACGCCAAATTCACGGTGATGAATATAGGGTTGATGGGAGAGAGGTTTGTTGATGTATCACCCGGTCATTCTTCAGAGCTTTTAGACCTCTCCAGGCCGGTTGAGGGTTTCTATGATACCGGAATACCGGAGGTTATGGGGATGGCAGGTCAGATGCTGGATGAGATCAGGCGTTTGGTAGCTCATCTGGAAGGGATTTTTGGAACCGAATGGTCCCAGGAGTCGTTCAGGGAGACCATAAAGGATTTGAGAAAATTGTCCGGAGATCTGGTCACCCTTTTGGACCGGAATAAGGACAAACTCGAAAAGACGGCAACTGATCTATCCTATACCTCATCCGAGCTTAAAGTCCTGGTGGAGAGAAATAAAGAAAAGCTCCAGTCCTCTGTGGACAATTTCACCACTTCCTCAGCCAGGTTAGATACTATCACCACTACCTTAAGCTCTCTGTCAGTATCTTTAAAGAACCTGACCCAGAAAATAGAATCCGGCGAGGGAACTTTCGGTAAGCTGGTCAATGACAGTACCCTGTATAACGATCTCAGGAAGACCACAAATAATCTGGATGAGCTTGTAACTGATATCAAAAAGAATCCAAAAAAATATTTGAAAGTCAGCCTGTTTTGAAGAAAATAAAATTTGCCTTCGGGATTCACAATCACCAGCCGATCGGGAACTTCGAGCAGATTTTTGAAAAAGCCTTTCAAAGATGTTATGCTCCCTTCTTGGGGCTTTTAGAGAAGTACCCCTTTTTTAAGCTCTCCTTACACAACTGCGGAATACTTTATGACTGGTTTCTAAAAAACCATCCGGAGTTGATCGATAATCTTAGAACTCTGGTAGGCAAAGGACAGGTGGAGCTTTTAACCGGAGGATATTACGAGCCGATATTTCCCTCTATCCCGGATGAGGACAAGATCGGTCAGATCGAAAAACTGAGTTTTTTCATCCAGAAAAATTTCAACTTCAAACCCTCAGGGATGTGGGTGGCAGAAAGAGTATGGGAGCCTCACCTGCCAAAATTCTTTGCCAAAGCCGGGGTCGGTTTTGCGCTATTGGATGATTCACACTTCAAATATTCCGGTTTAGAGGATGAGAGGCTCCTGGGCTACTACTTAACTGAGGAGGAAGGCTACACTCTGGCTCTTTTTCCCATCAGCAAGAAACTGAGATATTACATTCCGTTTAAAGAGCCAGAAGAGATCGTCGACTATCTCAAGAGTCTGGCTACAGAGGATGGGAGTAAATTGATAGTCTATGCAGACGATGGTGAGAAATTCGGGATCTGGCCCATGACTTACGAGCACTGTTATGAAGATAAGTGGCTGGAGAGATTTTTCGAGAAAATTAAAGAGAATTCAGACTGGATTGAGATGGTCCATTTCAGCCAGGCTTTGAAGGAGCTATCCCCTCTCGGCAGAATCTATCTTCCCACCGCGTCATATTACGAGATGATGCACTGGGCGCTTTTGCCCAAAGCTTTTCAGGAGTTTGAGGATTTCGAGAAGGTCCTTAAAGAGCAAGACCTTTTTGATAAATACGGTATTTTCGTGCGGGGTGGATTCTGGAGGAATTTCTTAGCCAAATACCCGGAGTCCAATCATATGCACAAGCGGATGCTTTATCTGAGCCGGAAGATCAAGGCTCTGAAGGATTCCCCGGATATAGACAGAGAGAAAATGGATCTTATCAAGGACGAGTACTGGAAAAGCCAGTGCAACGATTCATATTGGCACGGGGTTTTTGGTGGATTATACCTTTCTAATCTCAGGAAGCCGATTTATGAGCATCTGATTAAAGCAGATAAGCTTGCTGATCAACTGTGTCATCAAGACGAGAACTGGATAGAATATGAGGTTACCGACTTCGACAAGGACGGCAAAGAGGAAATCATAATTGAGTCTCCGGTTTTCAATTTATACTTTTCACCCTTTGCTGGCGGGACTTTGTATGAGCTGGATTTCAAGCCTAAGGATTTTAATCTTTTGAACATTCTATCCCGGCACCAGGAAGGGTATCACCGGAAGATCTCTGAGATAAAAAATACCCAGATTAACCTAACTGAAAAGTTCGCCAGCATTCACGATCTGCTGGGAGTCAAGGAGGAAGGCTTAGAAAAGCTTCTGACCTATGACTGGTACAGAAAAGGTTCTTTTATCGACCATTTCCTGGGAAAAAATGCGAGTATGGATGATTTTGTTAAGTGCCAGTACCCTGAGCAGGGGGACTTTGTGAATCAGCCTTATGAATATGAGATTAATAAAAAAGAAGGTTCTCTTGAATTAATCCTTTCCCGGAACGGTTTTGTGTGGATGGATGATAAGAGGGCAAGTATCGGTTTGGCAAAAAGAATTACCCTTAAAGGCAACAGCCAAGAGCTTGAGATTAATTATGAATTGAGGAATAATCACTCAGGAGTAGTGGATTTATGGTTTGGGATAGAGTTTAACTTTGGGATGCTATCATCGGATGACGGGAGGAAAACCTTTTACGTCAAAGGTCTTGAGCTAAAAGATAGAAAACTCAATTTGAAGACAGAAGATGAGAATATCTCGGATTTTGGCATAAAGGATGAAGCTTTAGGTCTCCAGATAGACCTGAAGCTGGATAATCCCGCAAGTATCTGGCAATTCCCCCTGTATACTGTTTCCTTATCTGAATCCGGCTTTGAAAAAACTTACCAGAGCACGGTCTTGTTTCCGAACTGGAAAATCAGGTTAAATCCCGCAGAGGTTTGGCAGGTAAAGATAATCAAGAAGATTTATATTCTGTCCAGAATGGATCCATTCGGATAGTAGCCCGTTTTATCGGGCGAATCAACATCCTTTGAGGGGAGGGAGATTTGGTAGCTGCCCTACGGGCGGTTTCGAACTCATCCCCTGACCCCTTCTCCCCGCCTTTGGCGAGATCTTCGACTTAA